>JALTZY010000043.1 GCA_027045905.1 Paracoccaceae bacterium | reverse complement strand
AATGGCGCAAACTCGACGGCGCGTTTCGCCTGCCAGAAATTATCGAGGGGGTTGAATTCAAGGACGGGATCAAGCAGGAAAAACATGCCGCCTGATTACACCGTCACCAACTTTTGGGCATAGCTCGTTCGGCGGAGAAAATCTCAAAATAGTCTTGGAGAGAACGCTCCGGCATGCTTTCTTGGCACCGTTGTTCAACTATTTCACCTAGTATTTGTTTTGCGTTCGCTGACACTATTTCCCCCATGAACTGGCCCCCATTTCGACCGGACAGCTGAGCCTGAACCTGGAGGCTTAGGCACAGGCTTAAGCATATGCTCATGTCCGATGTTGAGATCATCACCGATGGTGGCCGCAGGCGGCGCTGGTCTGCGGCCGAGAAGCTTCGGATTGTCGAGGAAACGCTGCAGGGTCACGACAGCATCTCGGCTGTCGCCCGGCCGGGTGGCGTGGCGCCCAATCTGTTGTACGCCCACGCAAACTGATGTTGGAAGGAGGAAGCATCGCCGTGAGGGGGGATGACAGCGTGACCAGCAGCCGAACCGTCCGCGAGATGGAGGCGCGCATCCGCGAGCTGGAACGCCAGCTTGGGCGCAAGACGCTGGAGGTCGAGATCCTCAAGGAAGCTCTGGACAAGGCGCGCTCAAAAAAACCGATCTTGCATGCGCTGTCGCCGCGACCGGGAGGTTCCCGGTGATGGCGGTCGCGAAAACCCTGGGCGTGTCGCGTTCGAACCTGCACGACCGGCTGAACGGGGGCACCAAGCCGCGTCGGCGCTATCACAAGGCGCAAGACGATGAGCAGGCGAACGCCACCGGTTCGAGAGAGCCTGCGAACGCTGTTGCCGCCGGTCGAGCGGCTGGTGGGGCAGCGCCCGACCTACGGCTATCGCCGGATCACGGCGGTGCTGAACCGTGTGGCTCACGGGCCCGTGGCCTTGATCCAGTCAACCACAAGCGCGTCTACCGGATCATGAAGATCAACGACCTGCTGCTGGAACGCAGCGGCCAGCCGGGCCCCGAGCGCAGCCATGACGGCAAGGTGGTAATGATCCGCTCGAACCTGCGCTGGTGCTCGGATGGGCTGGAGTTCAGATGCTGGAACGGCGAAACCGTCCGCCTGGCCTTCATCATCGACGCCTGCGACCGCGAGGTCATCGCCTGGACGGTGGTGTCCGGCGCCGGGATCAGCGGGTCGGACGTGCGCGACATGATGCTCATGGCGGTAGAGCGGCGCTTCGGCACCTGCCGGACGCCGGAACCGATCGAGATGCTCTCCGACAACGGCAGCCCCTACACCGCCCGCGAAACACGCAACTTCGCCCGCCAGCTGGGGCTGAAACCGTGCTTCACGCCGGTGAAAAGCCCGCAATTGGGCGGAATGGCCGAGGCCTTCGTGCACACGTTCAAGCGCGACTACGTCCAGGTCTGTCTGACGTCAGCACCCATTGGACAGATTTAGGGGTTTGAGCAACGGAGGATTTCTGGTTCATCGAAGCCATCAAGGAGCGAAGATGAACAAGAAATCCGGAACAAGCAAAGATGCCGCTGACAAGCTGGTCAGAGGCATCAAGCGGAAGACCCGCAAACAGTATTCAGCAGAAGAGAAGATCAGGATTGTCCTGGCTGGCCTGCGCGGTGAGGAAAGCATCGCCGCGCTTTGTCGCCGCGAGGGCATTGCTGAGAGCCTATATTACTCCTGGTCGAAGGAATTCCTCGAAGCCGGGAAGAACCGGCTCGCGGGCGACACCGCCCGGCAGGCGACGGCCCCTGAAGTCAAGGAACTGCGGTCCGAGGCGTTGGCGCTGAAGGAGGTCGTTGCGGAACTGACACTTGAGAACCGGTTGCTCAAAAAAAGCATGCTCGGGGATGGGGAGGACGGAGAATGAGATACGCCGCCTCTGAGAAGCTTGAAATCATCCGCACGGTGGAAGCCTCGCACCTGCCGGTCAGAAAGGCGCTGGCGATGCTCGGCGTTCCCAGCAGCACCTATTACCAATGGTATGCCCGCTGGGTCGATGGCGGCGTTGACGCGCTTGCGGATCGCTCGCCACGCCCGCGGTCGGTGTGGAACCGCATCCCGGATGGCATCCGTAAGGCCTTCGTCGAGTTCGCGCTGGACCACGAGGATCTGACGCCCCGCGAGCTGGCGGTCAAATACACCGACGAGAAGCGATATTTTGTTTCCGAGTCATCAGCTTACCGCATCCTCAAGGCCGAGGACCTGATCACGGCGCCAGCCCATGTGGTGATCCGCGCAGCCGACGAGTTCCGCGACAAGACCACCCGCCCGAACGAGCTGTGGCAGACCGACTTCACCTATCTCAAGGTGATCGGCTGGGGCTGGCTCTATCTCAGCACGATCCTCGACGATTACAGCCGCTACATCATTGCCTGGAAGCTGTGCACCACGATGAAGGCCGCCGACGTCACCGACACACTGGACCTGGCGTTGGCGACCTCGGGCTGCGATCAGGCCACGGTCGTGCACAAGCCGAGGCTGCTCAGCGATAATGGCTCGTCCTACGTCGCCGCCGAGTTGGCTGACTATCTCGATGACAAGGGCATGGATCACGTTCGCGGTGCACCGCACCATCCGCAAACCCAGGGCAAGATCGAGCGCTGGCACCAGACGATGAAGAACCGGGTCTTGCTCGAAAACTACTTCCTGCCCGGTGATCTCGAACGCCAGATTGGCACCTTCGTCGATTACTACAACAACCGCCGATACCACGAGAGTCTGGGCAACCTGACGCCCGCCGACGTCTATCACGGGCGCGGCGCCAAAATCCTGAAAATGAGAGAGGAGATCAAGAAACAGACCATCCGCAAACGCCGCTTGCAGCACCAATCCGCTGCCGCCTAAACTGCAACAGAAATCGAACCAGAGCCTCCGTTACAAAACGCCCCCTGCTTTCCGGAAAACTCTGACGACGGACAGCCACTGAGGAGCACCATGCGCTGCAGATACTTGAGCGCAGAGGCTATCTCGATCTCCATGATGGCACATGCGCGATCGAATTCGCGCTTCGGATCGTCAGTCAGTTCCATCATTCGGCCCCTTCGTCATCTGGTAATAAAACCGCCAGCGCCCGCCTTGCTTGCGCCGCTGGCAGGTGATCTCGGCGCCATGGCTGCGCAGCTCGGCGATGATCGCGTTCACGGCACAAACCCCGACCCGGCGCACGATGTCGCGGGTCGTGTGCTCCCGGCCGTCGGCCAGAAGCCGCAACACCCGCTGGAGCCGGGGCGATGTGAGCCGCGCCGCGTGCATCAGATCTCTCCCACCGAGTGCTCGACCATCGCCGGGTTGAATTCGTGGCTGCGCCGGCGGCAGCGGTCGCACATCCGGTTGTGATTGCCCTCCGACAGGAAGGAGCGGCCGCAGCACAGGCAGGCGCGCTTCTTGCGCCGGCGGCGCAACGCCTCCTCGCGGTTCATCGCATCGCAGCGGGTCAGTGCCGGCGACCTGCCGCTGTAAAACCCGCTCTCGCGCTCCTTGGTGGTGCGGTTGAGCACCGCCCAGCCCTGCAGAAAGCGCCTGACTTCGAAAACCTCCGCCATCACGCCGCCCTCCCGGCCCGCCGCGCCAGATCAGCGAGCGCCGCAAGCCCGCCCTCGCGGTCAAGCTCGCTGAGCAGCGCAAACATCCGGTCCTCGGCCCGCACCAGCCGCTCGGTCGCCAGATCCAGCATCACCGAGCTTTCCGCCACCTTCACCGCATGGCGCTCGGCCCGCAATTCGCCCAGCACCGCATGAATATCGGCCAGCAGCCGCGCCTGATCTCTCATCACATCCCCCATCCGATCAAAAGCCCCGCCCAGAGCAGGACAAACAGGCCGATCCCGCCGATCACATCGCCGATCAGCCGCCCTTCAGACCTGTTTGAAAACCGCTTGAACCACCCCTTCATGACCGCTCTCCCCGGCCCGCAGAACGGCCCACTGGCGGGTTGTTCGGCCCGTAGGGATCGACATTCTCGGGGTCGCGCGCCGGCAGTCGGCGGGCTTCCAGCATCGCCTGCTCGCAAACGGCATAAGCATGCCGGGTGATCCGATCCGCCGCGCCCGCCAGCTTGCCGGCAAGTTCCGGATCCGCGATCGTGCGCAGCGCCGCCTCGGCCAGCTCGATGCGCACCCCATCCTCAAGCGCCGCCAGCGCCGCGCGCGCCGCCTCGGTCTCGCTCAGCCGAACCGGGCTCATTGCGCCGCCCCGCCGAATGCCACCATCCCCAGCGCCACGCCCTGGATGAACAGCGCGATGAGGAATAGCGGCGCAGCCAAATGCTCATGGCCTGCATCATTGTGCGCCAGGCCCGCCATCAGAAAGCAAAAGCTCCCCACCGCCGACAGCACCGCGCCGCCAATCAAAATCCACAGCCAAGCCATCACGCGACCCTCCCATTGTTGAAAATAGCGGCCCGGAAGGAAGGAGCTGCCAGACCTTCCCAAGCCCGGACCACCGCCCTACCATCGGTTGTGCAACCAACCCGACGGAGGAACGACATGCTTGCTTCAATTCTTGTCCCGAACACCGGACCAGAGGATCTCGCACCGCCCCTGCAGCTGTTCAGATTTGCCGACCTTGAGGCCGAGCTTGACGAGCTGGAGCATGCGCTGCCTGCCGTGACGCCCGCTTTCGATGCGTCAGATGATGAATGGAACGAGATCATGAACGCGCTCCTTGCGGTCCTGGAACGCGAAACCGGAACGCCTTTTTCGGCCACGGGCCGCAAACTTCTTTCCAGCCTTCCGGCGTCAAGCGCCACATATCTGTTGGCGAAACTGCAGGCAGTATATCCGGCACTGGAAACTACGCGCCATCACGGCAATACCCAGTTTCCCCAAACCCATTTCCTGCTTCTTCCCCAGCAATTTCACCTGCGCATGGCGCATGTGATCGGCCACGGCCAGCTTCCCCTGGCATGGATCCAGAGCATTGACATTCCATGCCCCTGACCAGCGCGGCCAGTTCCGGGCAAATCCACAGGGCGATCTTGCGGCGCAGTCCCATCACGACGCTTCCTTCTGATAGTCCCGGACATGCTCGCCGATGCGCCGCCGATAGGTGTGCTCGACGAAATCCGGCCCTGCGCCTTCGATCAGGCGCGCCAGAAGCTTCTTGCCTGCGGGGCCGCGCGACTGGCCGAAGGTGGCATTGCGCGCCACCGAAGGCGTGATCCCGTGCCGGCGGCACCAGGCATTGAAATTGTCACCATTGGCCCGAAACCCGCCGACAATCGCCTCGTGAAGGATTGCGCCCGGCTGGTATTTCTCCAGTTTGACTGACATAATGTGCTACCTCTGCTGGTCGTGTTTGTAGCGATACTGGTTCAGGATTTTACATCTATCAACAAGAAAGGTGCAGAATGTGGCGATAAAGGAGAAAAAAGTTCAGAACACAGCCCCTCTCGGACAGGGGGAGCGCCTACGCTTTGAGCGAAAGCGCTTAAATCTGACACTAGTGCGAATGGCTGAGATCGGCGGAGTTTCGAGAAGTTCTCAGATTCTATACGAAAAAGGAAAGCCAGCACCCTCGGACTATCTCGAAAGAATTGCCGCTGCCGGTGCCGATGTCCTTTATATCCTGACCGGAGAGAGCAAGGATGAGTGGATGCGGCGGCCTAGTGATACCGGGTCAGGAGATATTATTGAGGCGACAAATCCTGCTACGCCAGAAACGTTGCCCATGGGTTATGTGCTGATCCAATGGGGAGACCTTTCATACAAGGGCATTGCCCCTGTTGCGGTTTCTCGCGCATGGATCCACAGGCAGGAACTTGACGCGGAAAACCTCCGCTGGAACGAGATGCAAGACTGCTCAATGGAGCCGACCATCCCCCGGGGGGCGCTGCTGCTCACCGAGCAAAGGGAGCCACAGCCCCTCGACAGCGACAATGACGTCTGGGTGTTTCGCTCCGACGAAGGGCGTGGCGTGGCCAGGCTGAGCTTCCTTGGCAAGACCGGCATCATCGTCACCCACGACAACCCGGCCCTCACCCCGACCCTGCGCCAGGACATCAAGCCCATCGGCCGCGTCATCTGGTCGGGGCATGTTTTGAAATAGGAGGAACATATGGTAGAAAGGAAAAAGCCGTCAGAACGCGGCAAGCCGGCATTGCAGCAAGAGCAGGGCGACGATGGCGAGCGAGGATGATATCCACGAGGTGAAATGCCACATCGAACGGTCGATCCGTTATCACCGCGCGCGTGAGCGTTTCTTTGCCGGATGGTCCCGCTGGATCTCTTTCCTGTCGCTCTTGAGCGGATCTGCGGTCGTGGTATCGCTGCTGGCGAAATTGCCTGACTGGGTCGCTCTTTCTTTCGGCGCCTGCGTCGCGGCGTTGCAGGCATCGGAACTTATCTGGTCGCTGTCCGGCAAGGCCCGCCTGCATGCCGATCTCGCCGTAGCCTTCATTGGCCTCGAACAGGAACTGGCCCGTCTGGAAGTTGCATCCGAAGCCGACA
>JALTZY010000042.1 GCA_027045905.1 Paracoccaceae bacterium | reverse complement strand
GCCGCAGAGCGCGCCGCGCCACCACCACCACCGGCGACCAAGGCGCCCCGGCGCGCGGCGCGCTCTGCGGCAGACGGCAGATCAGAGGCGAGACGATCGCCACCATTCCCGGCAGACTGGCCGGTTGCGGCATCGCCCGTCCGGTGCGCGTGAGCGAAGTCTCCGGCGTGCGCCTGAGCACGCCCGCGATCATGAATTGCCGCACCGCCCACACCCTCGACGACTGGGTACGCCAGCAGGCCGGACCCGCCGTGGGTCGGCGCGGCGGCGGGCTTGCCGCGCTCAAGGTCATCGCCAGCTATTCCTGCCGCACCCGCAACAGCCAGCCCGGCGCCAGGATCAGCGAGCACGGCAAGGGAAATGCCATCGACATCGCCGGCATCTACCTGAAAAACGGCGATTATATCGGCGTATCGGAAGATTGGGGCAAAGGCCGCAACGGCCGCCTCCTGCGCGCCCTGCACGAGGGCGCCTGCGGCCCCTTCGGCACGGTGCTGGGCCCGGAGGCGGACCGCTTCCACCGCGACCACCTGCATTTCGACACCGCCAGCTATCGCGGCGGGGCCTATTGCCGCTGATCGCCGCCGAGAAGCATGGCTCAGCGAATGGTCAGATCCGGCGCCGGGCCGAGAGGGAACGGCCCGAAGGCGACATAGCCGTTGCGAAAGGTGAGCGGGGTATCCAGCGTGGACCTGTCGCCGGAAAGCGAGGCGAGGAAGTCCAGGGCCCTGACCACGCTTTCCTCGAACGCTTCGGGCAGGATCCCCGCCACCCTGGCCAGGGCCACCATTTCGCGCCAGTTCTTCGCCCGGACGGTGATCTGGCCGCTGGGGGTGCCCGCGGCATCCACCTCCAGAGCGCCGGCCATCCACAGCGCCACCTCGCCCCAGTCGGCGCTAAGCCGCTCGATGCGGATGCGCGTGACCTGCGGGCGCCTGTCCTCGATCGCGAAGCGATCCCAGGGCGCATCAAAGGTCACCAACGCATCGAGCCGCACCCCCTCGATCCGCTCCGAGAGCCGCCCGACATGAGCAATGGCCCGAAGCACGGGCGATGCAGGCACCATGCCGGCGACTTCGAAATGGAGCCGGTAGGTGTAGGGCGCGCCTTCGGCCTGCTCCAGCACCAGCCGCCCCTCTTCCAGCGCGCTTTCCCGGCCCTCGCCGGAGCTGATCGACAGCCCGGCGAGGTCAAGGGCGATACGGGCGAGATTGAGGTCCGCGAACCGGTTGAAGGCAACCGTCGCCTGCATCCGGCGGCTGCGAAGGGCGATCTTGCCCAGAGGCGTGGCGATCAGTTGCTCTTCGGACCAGATGGCACTGATCCGCCCCGGATTCCACACCGGCACCGAAAAGGCGAAGTCCGGCGCCCGCCAGGCCAGCCCGGTCTCGGGATCGGCCAGCGCCAGCCCGACAAGGCGCATCTCCAGCCGCGCCGGAAAGCCCCTGCTCTCGAGGCGCGCATATTCCGCCTGCCAGCCCTCGTCGCGGCGCGCCTCGAACCAGCCGGCAAGTCCGCGCTGCAAGGCAAAGGCAGCGCCCAGCCACAGAGCCGAAAACGCCAGCGCCAGCAGCAGAGCCCATTTCACCAGCCTGCTCATGGATGCCCCTTTCCCCAGCCTGTTCCCTTGTCTATAGCAGGCCTCCGACGAGGGCCAGCAAATGCATGACGATCAACTCTGGATATTCGGCTACGGCTCGCTCATGTGGGACCCGGGCTTTGCCTGCGCCGAGCGGGCGGTTGCCACGCTCCACGGCTACCGGCGCGGCTTCCTGATGCGCTCGGTCCATCACCGCGGCACCCCCGAACATCCCGGCCTTGTACTGGCGCTGGATGCGGCCAGAGGCGCCGCCTGCACCGGGCTGGCGCTGCGCGTCACACCAGGAACGCAGGCACAGGCGCTCAGCGACCTGCGCGCGCGCGAACTGGTCTCCTATGCCTACAGGGAGACGAGACTGCCGGTGCACCTGGTCGACGGACGCGTGATCGAGGCGGTGACCTATGTAATCGACCGCGCCCATCCCCAATATACCGGCCCCCTGCCCCTGCCGGAACAGGCCCGGATCATCGCCACGGCCCGCGGAAGACGCGGGGACAACAGCGAATACCTCTTCAACACCCACGCCCATCTGCAAAAGCTGGGTATCGAAGACACCGAAATCGCCCGGCTCGCCCGACAGGTACGCGCCCTGCAGGCCGGCAGAAGCGGCCCCTCCTGATCCGCCAGTCACGCTACCGCTTTCATCTTTCTCCAAATACTCCCGCCGGAGGCCCGATTTTTCGCAGAAAATCGCCCCCCCGCCGGCGCCTCGCGCCCCCTGACCGCCTCTCCGGGCAGCAGATACAATCGCGCCTTGGCAGATGCAGCCGGAGGGCCTATCTTTGCCCTGTAAGCGTCAGCAGGGGGCAAACCCATTGGAGCAGCTGGAAACCGGAGCGGGTGCGGGCAGTCAGCCGTTCTTCATGCCCCCTTATCGCCAGATCTTCCTGATGCTGGTGGTCATCGCCCTGGTCGCCTTCGGCGGCTTCATCGCCCTGCCGCGGCTGCTGCCGGTCTTTCTGTCCAATCTCTACCTGAACGGCGCGATCCTGTTCTTCTTCGTCATCGGCATCCTCGCCTGTTTCTGGCAGGTAGTGCAGATCTTCAATTCAGCGCGCTGGATCGAGGGCTTCGCGGCCCAGAACCCGGGCCACGAAATGGTCAGGGCTCCGCGCCTTCTGGCGCCGCTGGCCGCGCTACTGCGCGCGCGCGGGGTGGACAAGCCGATCGGCGCCTCCTCGGCGCGCTCGATCCTGGACTCGGTCGCCACCCGCATAGACGAGCAGCGCGACATTACCCGCTACCTGGTCAACCTGCTGATATTCCTCGGCCTTCTCGGCACCTTCTTCGGCCTCGCCACGACCATCCCGGCAGTGGTGGAAACCATCCGCTCGCTGGCCCCGCAGGAGGGCGAAGGCGGGGTCGAGGTGTTCAACCGCCTGATGGGCGGGCTGGAAAAACAACTCGGCGGCATGGGCACGGCGTTCAGCTCCTCGCTGCTGGGGCTGGCGGGATCGCTGGTGGTGGGGATGCTCGAGCTTTTTGCCGCCCACGGGCAGAATCGCTTCTACCGCGAGCTTGAAGAATGGCTCTCCACCATCACCCGGCTGGGCTATGCGCCCGCCGATGGCGAGGAGGAGGGCGCGGCCATGGCCCTGACGGCGAATGGCGGCCGCGCCCCCGGCCGGGACCCGGAGGCGGTCGCCTTCATGGCGCATATGGCCGAGCAGATGGAGGGGCTGCAGAGCCTGTTCTACCAGAGCGACGCCGCCCGCGCCGTGACCGACGAGCGCCTGGGCCAACTCGCCGAAGCCGTGGAGCGGCTGGCCCGGCGGATCGAGGAAGAAGGCGTCTCGACCCCGATCCTGCTGCGCCTCGCCGACGGCCAGGAGCGGATGATCGCCGCCCTCGAGGCCCGGGCCGAAGATGGGACCGCCGCGCATGTGGATGCCGAGAGCCGGATGCGCCTGCGCTCCATCGACGTGCAGCTTCTGCGCATCCTCGAAGAAATGAGCGCCGGCCGCCAGGAGGCCCAGGCCGAACTGCGCGCCGACATCGCCGCCCTGACCCGGGCGGTGCGCCAGCTGGGCGCGAGCCGTGGCCCTGCCAGCGGCGGGCGGGGCGGGCGCGGCGGCGCCGACGGACGCGGCAGAGGTTAGGTCATGGCGCTCACCCGGCGTTCCACCCAGCGCGTTTCCACCTCGATCTGGCCCGGCTTCGTCGATGCGATGAGCGCCCTGGTGATGGTGCTGATGTTCGTGCTGACCATCTTCATGGTGGTGCAATGGGTGCTGCGCGACACCATCTCGGGCCAGGCGCACCGGCTCGACGAACTTTCCGCCCAGGTGGCCGAACTGGCCGACGCGCTGGGCCTTGAGCGCGCCCGCAGCGCCGATCTCGAGCAGCGGGTTGGCGAGCTCAGTGCCACCCTTGACGCCCGCGATGCGCTGATCGCCCAGCTCACCACCACCACCGAGACCCAGGCCCGCGAACTCGAAGCCCGGGCGGCGCAGATCGCCAGCTTCGAAGAACAGGTCGCCAGCCTGCTGGCCGAGCGCGACGCGGCCCGGGCCAAAGGGCTGCGGCTTCTGGCGCGCATCGACGACCTGGAGGGCGAGCGCGATGCGGCGCTTGACGAAGGCAGCCGGCTTGCCGCGCGCATCGACGACCTGGAGGCAGCCAATGCCCGGCTGATCAGCGAACAGGAAGCGCTCAATCTCGCCCTTGCCAGAGCCCGCGACGAGATCGACGCGGCAGCCGAACAGGCCCGCCTCGCCGCCGCAAGGCGCGAGGCGCTTGAAGCGCTGGTCGAAGAATTGCGCACCGACATGGCCTCGCGCGACGCGACGCTGGCGCAGATGCTGGCGCAGGTGCAGGACGATGCCGAAAAGGCCAGCGCCATGCAGGCACTGATCGCAGCGCTGCGAGAGGACCTGGCCGAGCGCGATACCTCGCTGGCCGAGGCATTGGCCCGGCTTGACGCCAGCACCAGCGAAGCCACAGGCCTGCAATCGGAGCTTGACGCCGTGAAGCTGGCCCTGGCCGACAGCGAAGAGAAGCTCCATTCGGCCCTTTCGGATGCCGAAAACCTGCGTAATGCGCTGGTCGAACTGGAACTGAAACTGGCGCAGGAAAGCGCCGCCAGGGCCACCGCCGAGGCGACTGCCGAGCAATTGCGCGCCGAGCTTGACAACAAGGACGCCGAGGCGCGCGCGCGCCTTGCCACCGCCGAGGAACTGCGCGCCCGCCTTGCCGATGCCGAGGCCAGCCTGTCCGACTCCGAAGCCGCCCGCCTCGCTCAGCTTGCCGCCGCCGAGGCCCTGCGCAAGCGCCTTGCCGAGATGGAGAGCAAACTCAGCGATGCGGAGGCCGCCGCCCTGGCCCAGCGCGCCGCCGCCGAGCGCCTGCGCGAGCAGCTGGCCGGGCTCGAGGACAGCCTGAGCGACCAGGAAGCCGCCCGCCTGCGCGAATTCGCCGCCGCCGAGGAATTGCGCAAGCGCCTCGCAGAGACCGAAGGCGCCCTCGGCGATGCCGAGGCCGCTCGCCTTGCCGAACGTGCCGCCGCCGAGGCCCTGCGCCAGAAGCTCGCGGACCTGCAGACTCGGATCGACGAAAAGGAAGCCGCCCGCCTCGCCGAAGCCGCCGCCGCCGAAGCCCTGCGCAAGCAGCTTGCGGACCGGGAAGCGGCGCTCAGCGAGGAAGAGACCGCCCGCCTCGCCGAAGCCGCCGCCGCCCAAGCCCTGCGTGACCGGCTTGCCAAGGCCAATGACGAGCTTACCGCCATGAGCCTCGCCCTCGAGGAGCAGCGACGCAAGGCCGAGGAGACCCTGACCCTGCTCGCCGCCGCCCGGGCTGCCGAGGAAGACCTGAATGAAAGACTCGCCGCCGCGCTCGCTGAAAACGAAGAACAGGCCAGCGAGCTTCTGACCACCAGAGAGGCGCTTGCCGCCGCGCTGGCCGATGCCGAGGCACTGCGGGAGAAGGCCGGCACCCAGGGCGAGCTGCGCTCGGCGCTGGCGGCCGCATTGGCGGCCAAGCTCGCCGCCGAACAGGCCGCCGAGCGCGCCCTGAGCCAGGCCGAAGAGCGCGCCGCCCTGCTCGCCACCGCCCGGGCCGAACTCGCTGACAAGGAAAGCGAATCCGCCGAAGCCCAGCGCAAGGTGGCGCTGCTCAACGAACAGGTCGCCAGCCTGCGCGCCCAGCTTGGCGCGCTGCAGGCGCTGCTCGATGCCAGCGCCGAGCGCGATGCCGCCGCCCGGGTGCAGATCGAGGCGCTCGGCTCCCGGCTGAACGCCGCCCTGGCCCGGGTCGCCGCCGAAGAGCGCAAGCGCGCCGAACTGGAAGAAGCCGAGCGCAAGCGCCTCGAAGAGGAGGCGAAAAAGCTCGAGCGCTACCGCTCCGAATTCTTCGGCCAGCTGCGCGACCTGCTGGCCGGGCGCGAAGGCGTGCGCATAGATGGCGATCGGTTCGTGTTCTCCTCCGAAGTATTGTTCCCGGTTGGCGGCACCGATCTTTCCCACGAGGGCGAAAAGCAGATCGCCCGGGTGGCCGATATCCTGCGGGAAGTGGCGGATGAAATTCCGCCCGAGATCGACTGGGTGCTGAGGGTTGACGGGCATACGGACAATTCGCAGGTCCGCCCGGGCGGGAAATACGCGGATAACTGGGAGCTGAGCCAAGCCCGGGCCCTGTCGGTGGTGCGCTACATGATCGACGAACTCGATTTCGACCCGAGGCGACTGGTGGCCGCGGGCTTCGGCGAATACCGCCCGATCGCCCTTGGCGACAGTCCCGAGGCCCGGGCCCAGAACCGCCGCATCGAACTGAAGCTGACCGAGCGCTAGAACGAGATGAGGCTAGGTTGAAGCGTATCCTGCGTTTTTGAGGTAGTTTGCGCATTCGTCGGGTGTAAACCGGTCGAGGAGTGTTCCTATTCTTCGCCAGGT
>JALTZY010000041.1 GCA_027045905.1 Paracoccaceae bacterium | reverse complement strand
GGCGCAGCCGCAGGGAGGGGCGCAGATCGTGCCATCATGCGGAATCTCGCTCCCCGCTACCGCCCCCCCCGCGTCCGGTCAAATACCCGATCACGATCGAGGCCAGTACGCAGCCGGTAAAGAACCACAGCCCCCAGGCGGTCTCCACCGTGCCCACCCCCACGCCCTTGATCACCACGATATAAAGCGCGATCAGGAATATGTCGGCCATGGCCAGCTTGCCGAGGATATTGAGCACCGGCAGGACCTTGCGCCGCATGAGGTCGAAATGGATCAGGCTCAGACCGATGGTCTTCAGCATCGGCGCGAAGATCGCGAAAAACGTCACCAGCAGGGCGAGGCGCGCATCCTCCCCCCAGAGCGCCTGTATCCCGGAGATGACCGAGACATCATCCAGCCCGAACCAGCCGGTCAGGGCGGTGCGCAGGATCGGGGCGAACCAGGACAGGGGGAAGGCGACGAGCAGGGCGAGGTTCGCGAGCTTGAGAAAGACTTGCATGAATGGCATTCCCGGGAGTGCTTACCTGCCAGATAGGCATTGCGCCGCATCGGGGCAAGCAATCCCGGGCGCGCCAGACTGGCGGGCGGTCGCTGTGCAAGCGATTTTTGCGGGAAATCTGGCCTCGCGCGCAAACCCTCTTCCTCGGGAGGCCTTTCGCGCCCCGGCAACAGCCGCCCGCTCCCTTCGAACGGCTGCAAGATCCGACAGTATCGCCCATCAGGCCCGCCCCGTGAACCACGCCCTCACAGCATCACAGGCGCGAAGCATCAAGGTTTCCTGCAGAACAGGGCACCTCCCTTGCACCTCCATTTCCCGGAGCAAAGACCCCGGGCTGAAGCGCTTCGAGCGGTGATGGGTGCGGAATCGACAGGCCCTAACGGTTCAGGCGCCCTTCGATCAGTTGGTCCACCACCGAGGGATCGGCCAGCGTCGAAGTGTCGCCCAGCTGGTCGTGCTCGTTGGCGGCGATCTTGCGCAGGATGCGGCGCATGATCTTGCCCGAGCGGGTCTTGGGCAGGCCCGGTGCCCACTGGATCAGATCGGGCTTGGCGATCGGGCCGATCTCCTTGCGCACCCAGTCGGTGAGCTCCTGCTTCAGGCTGTCCACATATTCCTCGCCCTCCATCAGGGTGACATAGGCGTAAATGCCCTGGCCCTTGATCGGGTGCGGATAGCCGACCACGGCGGCCTCGGCCACCTTGGGGTGGCTGACCAGCGCGCTTTCGATCTCGGCGGTGCCCATGCGGTGGCCCGATACGTTCAGCACGTCATCGGTGCGCCCGGTAATCCAGTAATAGCCGTCCTCGTCGCGCCGGCAGCCGTCTTCGGGGAAGTAATAGCCCTTGTGGGCCTGGAAGTAGGTGTTGACGAAGCGCTCGTGGTCGCCCCAGACGGTGCGCATCTGGCCGGGCCAGCTGTCGGCAATGGCCAGCACGCCCTCGGCCGGGTTGCCCTCCTGCACCTCGCTGGTCATCGGGTCGAGCACCACCGGCTTCACTCCGAAAAACGGCAGCGTCGCCGCGCCGGGCTTGGTCGGAATGGCGCCGGGGAGCGGCGTGAGCATGTGGCCGCCGGTCTCGGTCTGCCACCAGGTATCGACGATCGGGCAGCGCCCTTTGCCCACCACCTCGTTATACCAGAGCCAGGC
Organism: Paracoccaceae bacterium; assembly: GCA_027045905.1. GTDB lineage: Bacteria > Pseudomonadota > Alphaproteobacteria > Rhodobacterales > Rhodobacteraceae > JAAEUB01. Next base: position 4,854 of record JALTZY010000041.1, on the reverse strand, counting down.
TTCCGGGTTGATCGGCTCGCCCACCGTGCCCAGCACCTTGAGGCTCGACAGGTCGTGCGCCTCGACCGGCGCGCTGCCATGGGCCATCAGCGCGCGAATGGCGGTGGGGGCGGTGTAGAACTGGTTCACCTTGTGCTTTTCGACCACGGCCCAGAAGCGCCCGGCATCGGGCCAGGTCGGCACGCCTTCGAACATCAGCGTGGTCGCGCCATTGGCCAGCGGTCCATAGACGATGTAGCTGTGCCCGGTGACCCAGCCCACATCGGCGGTGCACCAGTAGATGTCGCCGTCGTGGTAGTCGAACGTGTATTGATGGGTGATCGAGGCCCAGAGCAGGTAGCCGCCGGTGGTGTGCAGCACCCCCTTGGGCTTGCCGGTGGAGCCGGAGGTGTAGAGGATGAAGAGCGGGTCTTCGGCATTCATCACCTCGGGCGGGCAGGTGACGTCGGCCTCGGCCATCAGCGCGCTGTAGGAATGGTCGCGTCCTTCCTTCATCGGCACGTCCGCGCCGGTGCGCTCGACCACCAAGGTGGTCACGTCGCCGGCGATTTCCAGCGCCGCGTCCACATTGGCCTTGAGCGGGGTGTTGCGCCCGCCGCGCGGCGCTTCGTCGGCGGTGACCACCAGCGAGGCGCCGCAATCGGTGATGCGGCTGGCGAGCGCTTCGGGCGAGAAGCCCGCAAACACCACCGAGTGGATCGCGCCGATGCGCGCGCAGGCCAGCATCGCATAGGCCGCTTCGGGGATCATCGGCATGTAGAGTACCACCCGGTCGCCCTTGGCGATGCCCAGCGACTTGTAGACATTGGCGAGCTTCTGCACCTGCTCGGAAAGCTCGGCGTAGCTGACCGCCCTGTCCACTTCGGGATCGTCGCTCTCCCAGATGATCGCGGTCTGCCCGGCGCGCGCGGGCAGGTGGCGGTCGATGCAGTTCACGGTAACGTTGAGCTCACCATCCTCGAACCACCTGATTGACACATTCGGATAGTCGAAGCTCGTGTTCTTGATCTTCGTCGGAGACCTGAACCAGTCGAGCCGCTTCGCCTGCTCGGTCCAGAAGCCCTCTGGGTCGTCCATGGAGGCGGCATACATCTCCCGGTATTTCGCCGCGTCGATATGCGCCTGGGCGACGAATTCGGGGGAGGGCGGATACATCTTGGTTTCGGTCATTTCCTGGCTCTCTTTCGATATGGCTCGGATGTCTGTCGGATATGAATCTTCTTCAAACTGCCGGAATCCCCGCCAAGGCGACCCCGGCTCAGATGGCCAGATATTCGTGGCGCAGCGCGTCATTGTCCAGCACCTCCCGGGCGGTACCGTCAAAGACCACGTTGCCGGTGTCGAGAATCACCGCGCGGTCGGCCAGCTCCAGGGCGCGCAGGGCGTTCTGCTCGACAAGGATGGTGGTTATGCCCTGCTCCTTGATGACGTCGAGCGTCTTTTCGATCTCGTCCACGATCACCGGCGCAAGCCCCTCATAGGGCTCGTCGAGCAGCAGCACCTTGATGTCGCGCGCCAGCGCCCGGGCAATGGCCAGCATCTGCTGCTCGCCGCCGCTGAGCGTGGTGCCCTCCTGGCGGCGGCGCTCCCTGAGGCGCGGGAAAAGCTCGTATATCCGCTCCAGCGACCAGCCCACCGGCGGAGCGATCTGGGCGAGCTGGAGGTTTTCCTCCACGCTCAGCCCCTGGATGATGCGCCGGTCCTCGGGCACCAGCCCGATGCCGGCCTGTGCCGCCTCAAAGGCCTTCATCCGGTGCAGCGGCTGGTGGTCGAGCCAGATTTCGCCGTGGGTGAGCTCGGGGCTGGACAGGCGCGCAAGCGCGCGCAGGGTCGAGGTCTTGCCGGCCCCGTTGCGCCCCAGAAGGGCGAGGATCTCGCCCTCATGCACATTGAAGCTCACCCCCTGGACGATGTAGCTCTCCCCGTAATAGGCGTGGATGTCCCAGACCGAGAAATAGGCGGGTTCGTTGTGACTGTTATCGCTCATGCTCCCTCGTCCCCCTTCAGGCCGCTTCGCCCAGATAGGCTTCCTTCACCTTCGGGTGGCCCTTGATATTTTCCGGCGTATCCTCGACCAGCGGCATGCCCTGGGCCAGAACCGTGATCCGGTCGGCGAGCGAAAACACCACATGCATGTCGTGCTCGATGATCACCATGGTGATGTCGCGCCGCTCCATGATCTCGCGCAGCAGTTCGATGGTGCGGTTGGTATTGGCGCGCGCCATGCCGGCGGTGGGCTCGTCGAGCAGCAGCAGGCGCGGGCGCTGCACCAGGCACATGGCCATTTCCAGGCGGCGCTTGTCGCCGCGGCTCAGGCTGGCCGCGTGCATGTGGCGCTTGTCGGCCATGCCGAATTCCTCGAGCGCGGCCATGGCCTCGTCGATCACCTCGGCCTCGTGTTCGACGGTCTCGAAGGGATGCAGGCGGAAGGCCCCGTCGCGCTTGGCGAAAACCGGGATCAGCATGTTTTCCTGCACCGAGAGGTCGCCGAAGATCTCCGGGGTCTGGAACACCCGCGAGATGCCCATCTGGTTGATCTCGTGGGGCTTTCGGCCCAGCACCGACTTGCCCTGAAACAGCACCGAGCCGGTATCGGGCATGAGCTTGCCGACGAGGCAGTTGAGCAGGGTGGACTTGCCGGCGCCATTGGGGCCGATGATCGCGTGCACGGTGTTTTCGGCAACCGAGAGGTTCACGTCCCTGAGCGCCTGCAGGCCGCCGAAGCGCTTGGAGACATCTTTGACTTCGAGAATGGCCATGCGTTCAGTCTCCCAGAGTGGCAATGCGGGGGGTCGGCTTCGGGTGGTGCTCCGGGTCGCCGCCGCCTTCGCCGTCGCCTGCGCCGGCAGCGGGCCTGCGTCGGAACCAGGCGGCGATCCGCCCGCCGCCCTCGACCAGCCCGCCGGGCAGGAAGATCACGACAGCCATGAACATGACGCCCAGCGTCAGATGCCAGCCTTCGCCGGTGAAACGTGCGATGAGCCAGATCACCGCATCCTCCAGCCCGTCGGGCAGGAAGGCGAACCACTCGTGCAGGACGTTTTCATTGATCTTGGAGAAGATGTTCTCCAGATACTTGATCGCGCCCGCGCCGAGCACCGGCCCCAGGAGCGTGCCGGCCCCGCCCAGGATGGTCATGATCACCACCTCGCCCGAGGCGGTCCAGACCATGCGCTCGGCGCCCGCCAGCGGGTCCATCACCGCCATCAGGCCGCCGGCGAGCCCGGCATACATGCCCGAGATGACAAAGGCCGCCAGCGTGTAGGGGCGGGTATTCATGCCGGTATAGTTCAGCCGGGTCTGGTTCGACTTGATCGCCTTGAGCACCAGGCCGAAGGGCGAGCGGGCGATGCGCAGGGAAATGTAGAACATGACGATCGCCACCACCGCGCAGAAATAGAATCCGACATTGAAGGTGAAGACATGGCTGGCCAGTTCCAGCTTCCAGGATTGCGACAGTTCCAGCCCGAACAGGTTCGGATATTGCGCCGCGCCGGCGCCGTCGAGGATGCGCGGATCGCTGTCGCGCACCTGGAGCCCGGTCTCGCCGTTGGTGATCGGGGTCAGCACCGAATAGGCCAGCCGGTAGGACATCTCGGCCATGGCCAGCGTCAGGATCGAGAAGTAGATCCCCGACCGGCGCAGGCTGATGTAGCCGATGACCGCGGAGAAGAGCCCGGCCACCAGAACCGCCACGATGATCGCCGGAAACACGTTCATCGTCAGAAGCTTGAACATCCATACCGCCGCGTAGGAGCCGACCCCGAGAAAGGCCGCGTGGCCGAAGCTCAGATAGCCGGTGAGGCCGAAGAGGATATTGAAGCCCATGGCGAAGATGCCGAAGATCGCGATCTTGGCCATCAGGTCCGGATAGCCGCCGTTGAACTGCGCCATGGCGCTCTCTTCGGGAAAGGGCTGCAGCAGGAAGGGGGTGAACAGCGTCAGCAGAATGACGATGATCAGGAAGCGGGTGTCGCGCTTGTTCAGTCCGAGCATGTCTACTCCTCCATCACGCCGGCCTTGCCCATCAGGCCACGCGGGCGCACGAGCAGGATCACGATTGCCACCAGATAGATGATCACCTGGTCGATGCCGGGGATCAGCGCCTTGACCTCGTTCATCGAGGCGAAGCTTTGCAGGATGCCGAGCAGGAAGCCTGCCGCCACCGCGCCGGGCAGGCTGCCCATGCCGCCCACCACCACGACCACGAAGCTGATCACCAGGAAATCCATGCCCATATGGTAATGCGGGCTGAGGATCGGGGTATACATCACACCGGCAAGGCCCGCCACCGCCGCGGCGATGCCGAACATGATGGTGAAGCGTTTGTCGATATTGATGCCGAGGAGCCCCACGGTCTCACGGTCGGCCATGCCTGCGCGCACCACCATGCCGAAGGTGGTGAAGCGCAGGAAGGCAAAGACCGCGCCGATCAGCACCGCGGCAAACAGGAAGTATATCAGCCGCCAGAAGGGGTAGATCACCGCCCCGGGCTCGAAACCCACCAGCACGCCGAAATCCAGCGCGCCGCGAAAGGCCTGCGGCGCCGGGGTCTGGATCGGGTTGGCGCCGAAGAAATACTTGACCACCTCCTGCAGCACGATCGCCAGCCCGAAGGTCACCAGGATCTGGTCCGCGTGCGGGCGCTTGTAGAAATGCTTGATCAGCCCGCGCTCCATCACGAAGCCGATCGCCGCCATGACCGGGATCGCCAGCAGGATCGACAGCGGCACCGACCAGTCGGCCAGCGCGCCGCCGATCTCGGGGCCGAACCAGCCCTCGAGATAGGAGACCTCGACCTTCAGCGGATTGCCGAGAAAGTCCTTCTGGGTCTCGTCGATCACCGTATAGGAG
>JALTZY010000040.1 GCA_027045905.1 Paracoccaceae bacterium | reverse complement strand
CTCCTGCTCGTATACGTCGCGCACCAGCCGGTCGAGCGCCAGCACGCCCCAGCCGGTCGCCCCCCTGGGAGCGAGCCCGGCGGCCTCTTTCCTGAGCGCCACCCCGGCGATGTCGAGATGCATCCAAGGCCGGCCCTCCTCGACGAAGCGCTGCAGGAACTGGGCCGCGGTAATCGCGCCCGCATCGCGCCCGCCGACATTCTTCATGTCGGCGATCCGGCTCTTGAGCTTCTCGTCATAGGCCTTGCCCAGCGGCATCCGCCAGGCGCCCTCGCCCTCGGCGGCGGCGGCCTTGAGAAAGGCTCCGGCCAGCGTGTCGTCATTGCTGAAAACACCTGCATTTTCATGCCCGAGCGCGATGATGATGGCGCCGGTCAGGGTGGCGAGATCGACCATCGCCGCGGGTTTGTAGGCCTGCTGGACGTGCCACATGATATCGCAGAGCACGAGGCGGCCTTCGGCGTCGGTATTGATCACCTCGACCGTGTCGCCCTTCATCGAGCGCACCACGTCGCCCGGGCGCTGCGCGAGGCCGTCGGGCATGTTTTCCACCAGCCCGACAATGCCCACCACATTGGCCGCGGCCTTGCGCAGGGCGAGCGCCCTGATCACCCCGGCGACCGTGGCGGCACCCCCCATGTCCATGGTCATCTCTTCCATGCCGGCGGCGGGCTTGATCGAGATGCCGCCGGTGTCGAACACCACCCCCTTGCCCACCAGCGCCAGGGGGGCGGCGCCCTTCTTGCCGCCCGACCACTCCATGATCACCACCTTCGAAGGGCTGCGCGAGCCCTGCCCCACGGCGAGCAGGCAGTTCATGCCGAGTTCGGCCAGCGCCGGCTCGTCCAGCACCGTGACCCTGACCCCGAGCGCCTCGAGCGCGCCCAGCCGGCGGGCGAATTCCTCGGTGGTCAGCACATTGGCCGGCTCGTTCACCAGGTCGCGGGTGAAGAACACCCCCCCGGCCAGCGCCGCGACCTCCCGGGCGGGCCCCTCGGCCAGCGCCGGGTCCGGCAGGGCGAAGGTCAGGCCTGCGGGGGTCTTCGTCCCGGCCTTGCCGGTCTTGTGGGCGGTGAAGTCATAGGCGCGCAGCACCGCGCCGAGCAGCAGGTCCCGCAGCCCCTTCTGCGCCCCCTGCGCGCCGGCCAGCACCAGCACCTCCTTGCCCGCGGCCCGCCCCGCCGCCGCGGCCCCGATCGCCGCGCCCGCCTTGCGTGCCGCCACGCTGTCGCGCCGCCGCTCGAGGCGCACCACCAGCAGCATTTCCGCCGCCATCCCGGCAGGAAAGGCGACTTCGCGCGCATCCCCCGGCTTCATCTCGCCAAAGGCCTCGCTGGCAACAAGACGCGCCAACGCACCCCTTGTCAGCCGGTTGACCCGGCGCGCGGCCCGGTCAAGGCGCCCGTCCTCGGGGATGAAGACCACGACCCAGCCGGGCGCGGCGGCGATTGCGTCCAGGTCAAGGGTCTGAAAGCTGGGGATTATCGGCTCGGTCATGGGGTCTCTCGCTGTTGCGTCACTGTTTCGCGGCTGTTTCCGGTCGGTTTCGATCCATCCGGATCGGTTTTGGCAGATCCTGGCCATTCCTAGCCGCAGAGCAGGAAAATGGCCAGTTGGGAGTTTTCCCGCATGGGGTTTTGGTCTAGATTGGCCACGAGACGCAGCCTTCCCGCCATGGGGAGGCCGCCCGGAAGGGATCGGGCCGGCAGACAGGCAGGCAAGGATCGGCACGAACGGGCCGCAAGTGCCTCGGAACGGGCGACAACGGAGGTTGGCGGGCAGGTGGCCAGGTTCGACCGATACATGCTCAGGCAGCTGCTGCTGGCCTTCGGCTTCTTCGGCCTGGTGCTGGTGCTGGTTTACTGGATCAACCGTGCGGTGTGGCTTTTCGACCAGTTGATCGCCAATGGCGAGACCGCGCTGGTCTTTGCCGAATTGTCGCTCCTCACCCTGCCGCTGATGATCTCGATCGTGCTGCCGGTGGCGGCCTTCGCCGCCAGCGTCTTCGTCACCAACCGGCTGAGCGCGGAAAACGAGCTGGTGGTGGCGCAGTCAGCGGGATTCGGCCCCTTCCGCATGGCTCGCCCGGTATTTCTCTTCGGCCTGCTCACCAGCCTGTTCATGCTGGCGCTCGCCCATGTGCTGGTGCCGATGAGCCAGCAACGCCTGGCCGAGCGCCAGACGGAAATCTCGCAGAACATCTCCGCCCGCTTCCTTACCGAAGGGGCTTTCGTGCATCCGGCCGAAGGCATCACCCTCTATATCCGCGAAATCACCCCGGAGGGCGAACTGCTCGACCTGTTCCTGTCCGACCAGCGCAACCCCGCCCAGCATTATACCTACTCCGCCGAGCGCGCCCTGCTGGTGCGCACCGGGGACGGGCCGCGGCTGGTCATGTTCCGCGGGCTTGCGCAGATCCTCGATACCGGAGACGAACGGCTGTCCATCGCCGCCTTCGACGATTTCACCTTCAATCTCTCGGCCCTGGCCGGCGAGGATTTCCTGGGAGAACGTGCCTTCTTTCACCTGCCGACCCGGGAATTGCTCGCCGCAAGCCCGGCAATCCAGCGCGAAACCGGCCAGGACCGCGCCTTTCTGCGCACCGAAGCCCTGGCCCGCAGCGCCCGGGCGCTGCTGGCGCTGGTGGCCGCGCTCACGGGATTCGCCACGCTGCTGCTGGGCAGCTTCAGCCGCTTCGGCCTGTGGCGCCAGATACTGGGGGCGGTGCTGCTGCTGGCGCTGGTGCAGTTCATCGACAACAGCCTGACCCAGATGGCACGCATGGGCCGGGCGCCGGAATGGATCGTCTTTGCCGCGCCGGCGGCGGGGCTGGGGCTGGTGGCGCTGATCCTGTGGCTCTCGCCGCGTCTGGTATGGCTGCCATGGGGCCGGCGCGCTACCGCTGCCGGCGTCCCCCCGGCGACCCCGGCGCCCCCGGCCGGCGGAGGCGCTCCATGACCCTGCATCTCTATATCGCCCGCCGCTTCCTGCGTGCCTTCCTGTTCGTCCTCCTGGCGCTCTCGGCCATCTACCTGCTGCTCGACGCGGTGGAAAACATCCGCAGGTTCGGCGCCGGCATCGGCTTTGCGGGAATCCTCCACCTGGCCCTGCTGAATCTGCCGGGGGCCATGTACCAGCTCCTGCCGCTGGTGACGATCCTGGCGACGCTGCTGATGTTCCTGGCCCTGTCGCGCAGTTCCGAAATGGTCGTGACCCGCGCCGCCGGCCGCCCGGCGCTGATCACGCTGATGGCCCCGGCGGCGGTGATGTTCCTGCTCGGCCTGCTGGCCCTGCTGGTGGTCAATCCGATCGTCGCCGCCACCTCCCGCGAACATGCGCGCCTGACCAGCCGGCTGGCCGGGAGCGATGTCTCGGTGGTTTCGGTCTCCAGCGAGGGCATCTGGCTGCGTCAGGGCGACTGGAGCGGCCAGACCGTGATCCGCGCCGAGAGCACCAGCCCCGACGGACTGACCCTTGGCAACGTGTCCTTCTTCTCCTTCTCTCCGGAAGGGGTGCCGCAGGCGCGCATCAATGCCGCCGAAGCCCGCCTCGAAGAGGGCCGCTGGGCGCTGCGCGACGCCAAGCGCTGGGATCTAGGCGACCTCTCCAACCCGGAGCGGGGCGCCACCCGCTACAAGCGCTACTGGCTCGCCTCCTCTCTCACCCCCGACCGGCTGCAGGGCAGCTTCGACGAGCCTTCGGCGATCGCCATATGGGACCTGCCCGATTTCATCGCCCAGCTCGAACAGGCCGGCTTCTCGCCCCGCCGCCACCGGGTGTGGTTCCAGAGCCAGCTTGCCTCGCCGCTTTTCCTGATGGCGATGGTTCTGCTTGGCGCGGCCTTCACCATGCGTCATACAAGGCTTGGGCGTACCGGCCTGATGGCGCTGCTGGCGCTGCTGTTCGGATTTGGCATCTATTTCATTCGCAATTTTGCGACTATCCTGGGGGAAAATGGTCAGATCCCGGTGCCGGTCGCCGCCTGGACGCCGCCTGTCGCCGCAATCCTTCTGGCGCTGGGCATCATTCTGAACCTGGAGGATGGATAGAAGCCGATGCAACGCCCCCGCCCCCGCAACTGCCAGAGCCGGAGCCGGAGCCGCAGATGCCCCCGCCCCGCCCGCCGGGTGCTGGCCGCCCTCGCGCTGGGGGCGGCGCTGGCGCTGACACCGGCTCCCGCGGTCACGCAGGGCGCGGGCGGGCTGGCCTCGCTGGTGGCCGATCAGGTGCTGCTCGAGGGGCGCGCGATCCTGGCCCGGGGCAATGTCGAGATATTCTACCGCGGCGCGCGACTGAGCGCCGCCAGTCTGCGCTACGATTCGGCTACCGGGCGGCTCGAGATCGCCGGTCCGATCCGCCTCACCGACGAAAACGGCACCGTGTTCCTCGCCGATGCGGCCGAGCTTTCGGCGGACCTGCGCGAGGGCGTTCTGGAAAGCGCGCGCCTGGTGCTGGACCAGCAGCTGCAGATCGCCGCCGCCGAGATCAACCGCGTCGGCGGGCGCTATACCCAGATGACCCGGGCGGTCGCCTCTTCCTGCCGGGTCTGCGCCGACAAGCCGGTGCCGCTCTGGGAGATCCGCGCCCGCCGGGTGGTGCATGACCAGGAGCGGCGCCAGCTCTACTTCTACGGCGCCCAGCTGCGGTTTGCCGATGTGCCGGTCTTCTACCTGCCGCGCCTGCGCCTGCCCGATCCCGGCGTGCGGCGCGCCACCGGCTTTCTGGTGCCGCGTCTGCGCTTCAACAGCCAGCTGGGCACCGGGGCGCGCATCCCCTTCTTCCTGCGGCTGGGGGATCACGCGGACCTGACCTTCGCCCCCTTCGTGACCAATGTCACCTCCACCTTTGAGACCCGCTACCGCCAGGTGCTGCGCTTCGGCGATTTCGAGGTCGATGCCACCGTCTCCCGCGACACGCTGCTGCCCGGCACCAGCCGCTGGTATCTGACCGCGCGGGGCGATTTCGACCTGCCGCTGGACTTCGGCCTGTCGCTCGACCTCGCCCGCGCCTCCGACCCGGCCTATCTGTCCGATTACGGCTGGTCGCGCCAGGACCGGCTGCAGAACATCGCCGAGATCAGCCGGGTGCGGCGCGACCAGTATATCCACGGCGACCTGATCAACTGGCAGACCCTGCGCGCCAGCGAGATCCCGATTGCCGACCAGCTGCCCTTCGCCCAGAGCGACTTCCTGTTCGAGCAGCGCTGGCATCCGGGCTGGCCGGGGGGCGAGGTGGTGCTGCGCCTGTCGGGCGACGCGCTGGTGCGCGAAAGCGCGCTGGACATGCTCGGGCGCGACCTGGCGCGCAGCGGCGCGGCGCTGTCCTGGCGGCGCGACTGGATCCTGCCGGCGGGGCTGGTGGCCAGCGCCGAAGCCGCGCTCGCGGCCGACGGCTTCGTCATTGGCGACGATTCGCGCTACGCCACGGTGCAGAGCCGCACTACCGGAGGCCTGGCCCTGGGCCTTGTGCTGCCGATGGCACGCGGCACCGCGAGCGGGGCCAGCGAAGTGCTCGAACCCGTGGTGCAGCTGGCCTGGAGCGCCCAACGGGGGCCGGACGCGCCCAATGACGACAGCGTGATGGTCGAATTCGACCCGTCCAACCTCTTCGCCCTGTCGCGCTTTCCCGGCCAGGACGCGGTGGAGCGCGGCCTCAGGGCCAATATCGGCCTGACCTGGAGCCGGATCCAGCCCGGCGGGCTTTCCTTCACGCTCGCCGGGGGCAAGGTACTGCGCCAGGCCGACCCGGGGCAGTTCTCGGCCGCCTCGGGCCTCGACGGGCTGAGCTCCGACTGGCTCCTCGCCGGGCAGGTCAGCTGGGGCGAGCGGCTGTTTGCCCAGGGGCGCGCGCTGATTGCCGACGATTTCTCCCTGACCAGGGCCGAAACCCTGATCGGCTGGCAGGGCGAGCGGCTCCAGCTCAGCGCCGGGCAGACCTGGCTGATCGCCGATCCGCTGGAGAGCCGGCCCAACCCGCTGAACGAATGGAACTTTTCCAGCCGTTACCAGATCAGCGACGGCTGGGCGGCGCGCTTCGGGGCGCGCTACGATGCCTTTGCCGGCCAGCCGACCCGGGCCGATCTCGGGATCGAGTTCAGGACCGAATGCCTGTCAGTGGACCTGTCGCTCACGCGCAACTACGCATCTTCGGGCAGCGTCACGCCTTCGACCGATCTGGGCTTCTCGGTGGAACTGGCCGGTTTCGGCACCTCGCGCGCGCGCCGCGCCAGCGGCTGCTCGGGCTGAGACGCGCGACCGCCGGCTGCCCGGGGCAAGCCGAAACACGCGCCGAAAGCCGCGCGCAGGCGCCCGGATCGCGCGAAGGCGCTTGAAGGCCGGGGCAAAACGCGCGACATTGGCCGATAACGAACGGGGCATGAAGGCTGGGGGCTGAGCATGGGCACGGATAAGGGCAAGGCCATGGGTAATGGCAAGGGCATGGACCGCACGACAGAGAAGAAACCGGGCGCGCACGGCCAGGACCACCCCCGAAGCACTCCCCGCCG
>JALTZY010000039.1 GCA_027045905.1 Paracoccaceae bacterium | reverse complement strand
GGGCGAGCGCATCTTTCCGCGCTTCGTCTTCAGCAGACTCAGGCCCGAGCCGCTGCCCATGACCGGATCCGCGCCGCCCCCCTCCCTCTGGGCGCGCTTTCTGGGGCGGGGGCGGCGCCGCCTCCGGGCCGGGAAGGGGTAACGGGAAGAAGCGGCAGGGGCTGGCGGAGGGCGGAGGGCGGCCCGCCCGGCAGGCTCATGCTTGTGCCGGTACCCGTGCCCGTGACTCGAACGGGTCCGGGGCCACATTGGCACCGCAGACCAATACCGCAAGCTTCTCGCCGGGGGCCGGCCGGTAAGCGCCGCTGAGCACCGCCGCCAGCGCCGCCGCGCCGGCCGGCTCGGCCAGCTGGCGGCCCCCCTGCCAGAGCGCCTCCTGGGCCGCGAGAATCGCTTCATCGCTGACCAGTACGCTTTCGATCTCCTGCGCCAGTGCCAGTTCATGGCAGATCCGCCCGATCCGCCGCGCTCCGAGGGCATTGGCGGCGATGCCGGAGACCTCCACTTCGGTCTCGGGCCCCTGTTCCAGCGCCCGGGCCAGGGTCGGCGCGCGCGCGGGCTCCACCGCTACCACCTTGCGCCGACCGCCGAACCAGGCCATGGCCCCGGCGATCAGCCCGCCGCCTCCCACGGCGACGAGCACCGTGTCGGCCGCGAGCCCCTGCGCCTCCCATTCGCGAAAGACGGTGCCCTGCCCGGCCACGGTCCCCGGCGCGTCATAGGCATGGATCTGCATGGCGCCGGTCTCGGCCTCGTATTCCAGCGCGGCGGCAAGGGCATCGCCATAGGCGCCCGGGACCACCACGAGGTCGGCCCCCAGGGAGCGGATCAGGGCGATCTTGGCGGCTCCCGCCAGCTCCGGCACATAGATGCGCGCCCGGTGGCCGAGCGCACGGGCCGCATGGGCCACCGCCGCGCCGTGATTGCCCCCGGAAGCGGCCACCAGCCCGGCCTCGGGCACTTCTCGGCTCAGGAGCGTGTTGAAGGCCCCGCGCACCTTGAACGAGCCGGTATGCTGCACCTGTTCGAGCTTCAGTTCCAGCGGCTGCGCGCAGAGCGCGTCATGGCGCAGCACCGGCGTGCGGAGCAGATGCGGCGCGATCCGCCGTGCCGCCGCCTCGATTTCCGCCTTCCAGTCGATATCCACCGCGCACCCTCCCGAAATCCTGTCTGGCCCCGCCCTCCCCTTCGGCTATACTGCGCCAAACGCACCCGCACAATGGCGGGACCCGAAGCCACCGAGGAGAGCAGATGTCCGATATCCAGCGCAGTCACCCCTTCCGTCGCAGCCACGAGGACCGCGAGGCGGCGCACCATATCCCCGACACGCCCCAGACCCGCTCGCCCGCCTACAGGCTCGCCTTCGACGACGAGGCCTTCCTGTGCCGCGACGAGTTGCGCCCGGTGCGCCTGCAGCTGGAGCTTCTGAAGCCGGAAATAGGGATGCAGGAATATGGGGTGAACAGCACCGTGGTGCTGTTCGGCGGTGCGCGCATCCCCGATCCGGCGCACAGGGACCGGGCACGCACCGAGACCCTGGCGGGGCTGAGCAGGTATTACGACGAGGCGCGCGAATTCGCCCGGCTGATCACGCTGAAGAGCATGAAGAACGGCCGCCAGAGCGAAAACGTGATCGTCACCGGCGGCGGACCGGGGGTGATGGAAGCAGGCAATCGCGGCGCGGCCGATGCCGGGGGCATCTCCATCGGCCTCAATATCGTGCTGCCCCACGAACAGGCGCCGAACCGATACGTCACCCCGGAGCTTTGCTTCAATTTCCACTACTTCGCCGTGCGCAAGATGCACTTCCTGATGCGCGCCAATGCGCTGGCGGTGTTTCCGGGGGGCTTCGGTACGCTGGACGAGACCTTCGAGACCCTGACCCTGATCCAGACCGGGCGGATGAAGCGGATCCCGTTCCTGCTGTTCGGTCGCGATTTCTGGACCCGGATCATCGACTGGCAGGCCCTGGCCGAAGCCGGGACCATTTCGCCCGAGGACCTGGAACTGTTCTGCTTCGTGGAAACCGCGGCCGAGGCGGTGGAGGCGGTGGAGAACTGGCCCGGCGCAGGCGAGAAGCGCGCAGAGATCCCAGGGCGGCAAGGGCGACGGGACGGCAGTGGCTGAGCCCGGCAGCCCCCGCGCGAAACGATTTTCGCGGAAAAATCGCACCGGCGGCGATGGCGGGTCGGTTTCCGGCCGCACGGCATGGGCGGCCGGTCATTTCGCCGCCGGGCCGGGCTTCAGAGCAGCCGCGCCGGAACCGGGCAGATCTCGTGGCCCAAGGCTGCGGAGGTGACCACCTGCCCGTGATCGGTTTCGCGAATCCTGTAGCCGTAGCCGGCCAGGCGGTGCTTCCATTCGCGCACGCTCAGCGCCATGGCGCGCTCGCGGGTGAGGATGTCGAGTACCTTGCGGGTCTCGAAAACGGATTGTTCGTGGATATAGGACATTGTTGCCTCCGTTGCCTCCCGTTTCTGTTCGGGAAACAGTCAACCGGACAAGCGCGGCAACAATATTGCCGAAATAAGGAAAAAGCCGGACAAATTGGAAACAATTATGGCGCCTGCAGTCCCGCTTCGCGCTCGATCTCGCGCTTCGACTTGCGGGCGCGCTCGGTGGCGCTCTTGAGCTGGCCGCAGGCGGCCATGATGTCCTCGCCGCGGGGCGTGCGGATCGGGGTCGCGTAGCCGGCCTTGTAGAGGATGTCGGCGAATGCGCAGATGCGGCTCTCCGAGGAGCGGCGATAGGGCGCGCCGGGCCATTCGTTGAACGGAATCAGGTTGATCTTGGCGGGGATGCCTCCGATCAGGCGTACCAGCCGGCGGGCGTCCTCGTCGCTGTCGTTCACCCCCTTGAGCATCACGTATTCGAAGGTGATGCGCTCGGAATTGGAGAGCTTGGGATAGGCGCGCAGGGCTTCGAGCAGGGCGGCGATATTCCAGCGCCTGTTGATCGGCACCAGATGATCGCGCACCTCGTCGGTGGTGGCGTGCAGGCTGACCGCCAGCATGCAGCCGATTTCGCGCCCGGCGCGCGCGATCTCGGGCACCACGCCGGAGGTGGACAGCGTGATGCGCCGGCGCGAGAGCCCGATCCCCTCGCCATCCATGGCGATCCGCATCGCATCGCGCACCGCGTCGAAATTGTAGAGCGGCTCGCCCATGCCCATCAGCACGATGTTGGAGATGAGGCGCGGGCGCTCGCCCATGCCCTCGCCGGGCTTCAGCCAGTCGGCCAGATCGTCGCGCGCCAGCATGATCTGGCCGACGATCTCGCCCGCCGTGAGGTTGCGCACCAGCTTCTGGGTGCCGGTATGGCAGAAGGAGCAGGTGAGGGTGCAGCCGACCTGGCTCGAGACGCAGAGCGTGCCCCGGTCGGTCTCGGGGATATAAACCACCTCGACCTCATGGCCGCCGGCCACGCGCACCAGGTATTTGCGGGTGCCGTCGGCCGAGATCTGGCGGGTGACAAGCTCGGGCAACTCGATGGTGAAATGCTCGGCCAGCAGCGCGCGGTAGGGCTTGGCGAGATTGGTCATGGCGGCGAAGTCGCGCAGGCCCTTCTGGTAGATCCACTGCCAGAGCTGGGCGGTGCGCATGCGGGCCTGCTTCTCGGGGGTGCCGGCGGCAATCAGGGCCGCGCGCAGGGCGTCGCGGGTGAGGCCGACGAGATTCACCTTGCCCTGCGGCGCCAGCTTGCGCGTCACGGGGAGCGGGTCCGGGCGGATCGGGCTGTCTGCGGGCATGGGGCTACCTGTGATTCATGGGACACGCCCGGATCGGGAGCAGGGGGCGGCGCCTGACGGACAGCCGCTAGCTGCCGCAACGCCTGGCCGCATCCTCGACCGCGGCGGTGAAACCCAGCAGATTGAACGTATCCTGGGTGCGAGTGCCGCGCCTGGAGAAGGCCACGGCCACCGCCTCGGTCCCCCGTTTCATCGCCGCGATGATCCTGGCGTCTTCCTCCGGCGAGGCCGGCCAGGCATCTTCGCCCTGGGTGAAAAGCTGGAATTTCTCGTTGCCGATGGTCAGTTCGACCGTCGAGCCGGGCTTGAACGGATAACCGCCGGTAAAATAGACCTCGCCGGCGATATTCTGCTCGGGCCGCCAGCTCACCATCATCAGGATCGCACCGCGGCGCACCGAAACCGGGCGTCCATCCCTGGTATTGACCGTTTCCTTCGGGGTGGAGACGGCCCAGCACTCCCTGGGGTCGTCCTCGACGAAAACACTCCAGGCCGTATTGGCGGACACGCGGTTGGTGGAATCCTGCGCCTGCGCCCCCGGCCCGGGAGCGGCCCCGGCCAGTACGAGCGCAAGTATCAAGGATGCGAGTTTCGGTTTCATGTTCCTGACAGCCTCCGCTGCTTGCCTCATGTCGGTGCCCTGCCTGTGCCGGCGGCACGCGGTTTATCATCCTGCGCGGTCAGTCTAACGTGAAAGCGATGATTTGTTAAAGCCCCGTTGGCGGAATTTCGCGCGTCACGGGGAGCGAAAGGGGGCGTGATGAGCAAGGCGGTGGTCCTGGCCGAAATCTGGCGGGGCGGGTTTCTCGAGTCGCAACATCTGGGCCACGCCGTGGTGGCGGACGGAAGCGGCGAAATCGTGGCGGCCTGGGGGGATGCGGAGCGGGTGATCCTGCCGCGCTCGGCCTGCAAGATGGTGCAGGCGCTGGCGCTGGTCGAAAGCGGGGCGGCGGAGGCGGCGGGGCTGGGCAGCGAACAGCTGGCGCTGGCCTGCGCCAGTCATAACGGGGCGGCCATGCACACGAGTCGCGTCGCCCGCTGGCTGGCGGATCTGGGGCTTGGCGACGAGGATCTGCGCTGCGGGGCGCATATGCCCCGGGATGCGGAGGCGAAAAAGGCGCTGCTGTGCGCGGACGAGGCGCCGCGCCAGTGGCATAACAATTGCTCGGGCAAGCATGCGGGCTTTCTGACCCTGAACAGGCACCTGAGCGGCGGGCCGGAATATGTGGAGGCGGATCATCCGGTGCAAGAGGCGATGCGTGCGGCCTTCGAGGAGGTCACCGGCGAAGCGAGCCCGGGCTTTGCCATCGACGGCTGCTCGGCGCCCAATTTCGCCACTTCGCTCACCGGCCTGGCCCGGGCCATGGCACGCTTCGCCAGAGCCGGTGCGGGGGGCTCGGTGCGCGAGCGCGCCATGGTGCGCCTGCGCGAGGCCATGGCCCGCCACCCGGAACTGGTCGCGGGCGAAGGACGCGCCTGCACCCGGCTGATGCGGGCCATGAAGGGGCGCGCCATGGTCAAGACCGGGGCCGAGGCGGTGTTTGTCGCGATATTGCCCGAGCGGGGGCTGGGAATCGCGCTCAAGGTCGATGATGGCGGCAGCCGCGCCTCCGAGGCGGCGATTGCGGCGCTTCTGGGCAGATTCGGTGCGCTCGACCCGGCCGATCCGGTGGCGCGGGCCTATACGGACAGCCCCCTCACCAACTGGCGCGGAATCGAATGCGGCAGGCTGCGCGCAGCAGAGACTTTGCGCACCGGCAGGTAGGGATTCGCCGGGCTGCTCCCGGCGGGCGGGGCGATTTTCTGCGAAAACCGGGCGCGGGCCGCAAGGGCAGCCCTGGCCGGGCCGTGGTGGCTCAGAGCTTCGGCAGGAAGGAGCCCTTCATGTCGGAGATATGGGCGCGAATCTTCTGGGCAGCCGCGGAAAGCTCGGTATCGGAGCGGTGCAGCAGGTACCAGGAGCGCTCGATCGGCAGGCCGGGGATGTCCAGCGTCACCAGCCGCCCGGCCTGCAGCTCCCCCACCACCGTATGCTGTGAGATCAGGGCGATGCCGAGCCCTGCGATCACCGCCTGCTTGATGGTCTCGTTCGAGCTCATCGACATCGTGTCGTAGGGTGCGCCCTGACCGATCCGGTCCATGAAACGGGTGAGCAGGATGCGGGTGCCGGAACCGACTTCGCGCTCTATGATAGTTTCTCCGAGCAGGTCGGCGGGGGCAATCCGGCCGCGGGTCAGCGGATGACCGGGCGGAGCGATGAAGACATGGGGATGCGGCCCCACCGGCTCGGCAGTATTGGCCGGGCTGCGCGGCGGGCGGCCCATGATCGCCAGCTGGACCTGCCGATAGTCCAGCGCCTCGATGATCTGGTCGCGGTTGCCCACGGTCAGTTCCACCTTGATTGCCGGAAAGGCCTTCTTGAGATGTGCCACCAGAGCCGGGGCGAAATACTTCCCGGTCGATACCACCCCGAGGCGCACCAGCCCGGCATATCCGTCCCGGATCGCGGTGACCGATTTCAGGCAGATGTCGAGTTCGGCCTCGATACGCCCGGCCGCGTCCAGCACCACTTCGCCTTCTTCGGTCAGCTCCATGCGCCCTGCGTCACCGCGCCGCAGCACATCGGCCCCCAGGTGGCTGGCCAGCTGGCGCAGCTGGGTATGCACCGCCGGGGGGGTGAGATGAATTGCCTCAGCGGCCCGGGTGATCGAGCCATATTGCGCAACTGCGGCAAGTGCCCGCAATTGCTTGAAAGTTATCGCTTCCGGTCGCTTCATGTTAAAAAATATTAACTCCGCTTCTGAGCATATTTAAATTTCCTACAGCATGAATCTATGACAGGACAAGGGTGTTTCCGCGATGTTTCTGACAGAGAGTTGCCGGAGCTGCCGCGGCGGGGCTGGGGCAGGGCAACAGGCAGAGCAGGGGAAGGAAATGACGGAGATGACGATGACCCGAACCGATGCGATAGCCGACAAGTCCCGCATCCCCGAGGGGCTGCGCCCGACGATGGAGGCACTGGCGGGAGTGGGGGCGGAGCTTTGCCGCACCATCAAGCGCGGTCCGCTGGGCGGATCGCTGGCCGAGGCGGTGGGCGAGAATACCGGCGGCGACCAGCAGAAGGCGCTCGACGTTCTGGCCGACGATGCCTTTGCCGCCGCGCTCAGGGGCAGCGGCGTGCGCTACTATGCCTCCGAGGAGCAGGACGACGTGGTGGAGATCGACGAAGGCGGCACGCTGGCCCTGGCCATCGACCCGCTGGACGGCTCCTCCAATATCGACGTCAATGTTTCCATCGGCACGATCTTCTCGATCTTCGAGGCGAAGCCGGGCGATGCGCACGGCTCCTTCCTGCGCCCCACCGACGAGCAGATCGCCGGCGGCTACATCATCTTCGGCCCGCAGACCAATATGGTCGTGACCTTCGGTGACGGGGTGCAATCCTATGTGCTGGACCCGGACAGCGGTCGCTTCATCCTCACCCATGAGCGCCTCGAAGTGCCCGAGACCAGCAGCGAATTCGCCATCAACGCCTCCAATTACCGTCACTGGCCCGCCGGCATCCGCGCCTATATCGACGATTGCCTGGCCGGGGACGAAGGCCCGCACGAGCGCAATTACAACATGCGCTGGGTGGCCTCGCTGGTGGCCGAGACCCACCGGATCATCACTCGTGGCGGCATCTTCCTATATCCCGGCGACAAGCGCCCCACCTATGAGCGCGGCCGCCTGCGCATGGTCTATGAATGTGCGCCGATCGCCTTTCTGATCGAGCAGGCCGGGGGCAAGGCCACCGACGGCCACGACCGGCTGCTGGGCCAGCAGGCCGACAGCCTGCATGCGCGTACGCCCTTCGTCTTCGGCTCTGCCGAGAAGGTCGCCCGCGTCGCCGCCTATCAGGACCTGCCGCGCGAGGAAGTCTCCGCCCTTTTCGGCAATCGCGGCCTGTTCCGCGCCTGAACGCTGAGGAAACACCATGAGCAAGAAACACCCGATCATCTCCGTCACCGGCTCTTCCGGCGCCGGCACCTCCACGGTCAAGAACACCTTCGATCAGATCTTCCGCCGCGAGGGGGTCACGGCGGTGTCGATCGAAGGCGATGCCTTTCACAGATACAACCGCGCCGACATGAAGGCCGAGCTCGAGCGTCGCTATGCGGCGGGCGACCACGGCTTCAGCCACTTTTCCTACGAGGCCAACGAGCTTGGCGAGCTCGAGCGCGTGTTCCGCGAATACGGCGAGACCGGGCGCGGGCGCACCCGCCATTATGTCCATGACGACGCCGAGGCCGCGAAATACGGCGTGCCGCCGGGCGAGTTCACCGACTGGGAGGAGTTTGCCCCCGACAGCGACATCCTGTTTTACGAGGGGTTGCACGGCGCGGTGGTCAATGACGAGGTGAACATCGCCAGATATGCCGACCTCAAGATCGGCGTGGTTCCGGTGATCAATCTCGAATGGATCCAGAAGATCCACCGCGACAAGGCCCAGCGGGGCTACACCACCGAGGCGGTGACCGACGTGATCCTGCGCCGGATGGATGCCTATGTGCACTGCATCACCCCGCAGTTCTCCAAGACCGACATCAATTTCCAGCGCGTGCCGGTGGTCGATACCTCGAATCCCTTCATCGCCCGCTGGATACCGACCCCGGACGAAAGCCTGGTGGTGATCCGCTTTGCCAATCCGCGGGGTATCGACTTTTCCTACCTGATCAGCATGATCCACGACAGCTGGATGAGTCGGGCCAATTCCATCGTCATCCCCGGCGGCAAGATGGACCTGGCCATGCAGCTGATCTTCACCCCGATGATCGAGCGCCTGGTGCGCGAGAGCAAACGTGCCTGAGGAGACACCCGGATGAGCAACGAAAAGATGATGGCAAACGCGATCCGCGCGCTGGCGATGGACGCGATCCAGGCCGCCAATTCCGGCCACCCCGGCGCACCGATGGGGCTTGCGGATGTGGCCACGGTGCTGTTCAACCGCTTCGTCAATATCGACCCCTCGGCCGACAAGTGGCCCGACCGCGACCGCTTCGTGATGAGCGCGGGCCATGGCTCGATGCTGGTCTATGCGATCAACCACCTCTTGGGCTATGACGACATGGACATGGAGCAGATCCGCAATTTCCGCCAGCTCGGCTACCGCACGGCGGGACACCCGGAATACGGCCATGCCAAGGGGATCGAGGTGACCACCGGCCCGCTCGGCCAAGGCATCTCCACCGCCGTGGGCATGGCGCTGGCCGAGCGCATGGCCAATGCCCGCCACGGCGACGATCTGGTGAACCACTATACCTACGTGATTGCGGGTGATGGCTGCCTGATGGAGGGGATCAGCCACGAAGCGATTGATTTCGCCGGGCATCTCGGGCTTGGCCGGATGATCGTGCTGTGGGACGACAACCGCATCACCATCGACGGTTCCACCTCCGTCTCCACCTCCATGGACCAGCAGGCTCGCTTCGAAGCCGCCGGCTGGCATGTGCAGTCCGTGGACGGGCACGACAACGAGGCGATTGCCGCCGCCATCGAGGCCGCGCGCGCGGTGACCGACAAGCCCTCGATGATCGCGTGTCGCACCATCATCGGTTTCGGCGCGCCCAACAAGCAGGGCACGTCGGCCACCCACGGCGCGCCGCTGGGCGAGGAGGAAATCGCCGCCGCCCGCAAGGAGCTTGGCTGGGACTACCCGCCCTTCGAGGTGCCCGACGAGGTCTATGCCGACTGGCACGCCATCGCCGCCCGCGGCAAGGCGGCGCGCGAGGCATGGGAAGCCCGCCTTGCGGCAAGCCCGAAGCGCGAGGCCTTCAAGGCCGCCCATCGCACCCCCGACCAGGCGGCGCTGGCCGGGGCGATCGAGCGATACAAGGCGCGTCTTGCCAAGGACGCCCCCAAGGTCGCCACCCGCAAGGCCAGCCAGATGGCGCTCGAGGTGGTCAATGCCACGCTGCCCAACACCGTGGGCGGCTCGGCCGACCTCACCGGCTCGAACCTCACCAGGACCAGCGGCATGGAGCCCGTCACCCGCGACAATTACGCCGGCTCCTACATCAATTACGGCGTACGCGAGCACGGCATGGGCGCGATCATGAACGGCCTCTGGCTGCATGGCGGCTTCGTGCCCTATGGCGGCACCTTCCTGGCTTTTGCCGACTACATGCGCGGCGCCATTCGCCTGGGCGCGCTGATGGGGGTGCCGGTGGTGCATGTGCTGACCCACGACTCCATCGGCCTTGGCGAAGACGGTCCGACCCACCAGCCGGTGGAGACCTTGGCCAGCCTGCGCGCCATGCCCAACCTGCGCGTCTATCGCCCGGCCGATGTGGTCGAGACTGCCGAAGCCTGGCAGGACGCCCTGGCCCAGCCGACGACGCCCAGCGCGCTGGCGCTGAGCCGGCAGGGCCTGCCCTGCCTGCGCACCAAGCACACCGAGGCCAACATGGTTGCCAAGGGCGCCTATGTGCTGCGCGACACCGACGGCGCGCGCGACGTGACCCTGATCGCCACCGGCTCGGAGGTCGAGATCGCCGTGAACGCCGCCGAGCTTCTGGCAAAGGACGGCATCAGGGCCGCGGTGGTCTCGGCCCCCTGCTTCGAGGCCTTTGCCGAGCAGAGCGACGAATACCGCGCCGTGGTGCTGGGCGATGCGCCGCGCGTGGGCGTCGAAGCCGCCATCGAGCAGGGCTGGGGGCCGCTTCTGGGCTGCAACAGCGCCTTTGTCGGCATGACCGGATTCGGCGCCTCGGCCCCGGCCGGCAAGCTTTACGAACATTTCGGCATCACGGCCGAGGCCGTGGCCGAAGCCGCGAAATCACTTCTGTAAGGAGGCCCGGACATGGCACTTATCACTCTCAGGCAACTTCTGGACCACGCCGCCGAAAACGATTACGGCGTGCCGGCCTTCAACATCAACAACATGGAGCAGGGCCTGGCGATCCTCAAGGCGGCCGACGAATGCGACGCTCCGGTGATCCTGCAGGCCAGCCGCGGCGCGCGCTCCTATGCCGGCGACATCATGCTGCGCCACATGGTGCAGGCGCTGGCGGAGATGTATCCGCATATTCCGATCTGCCTGCACCAGGACCACGGCAATAACGAGCAGACCTGCCTTTCGGCGATCCGCCACGGCTTTACCAGCGTGATGATGGACGGCTCGCTCAAGGCCGACATGAAGACCCCCGCCGATTTCGCCTATAACGTGGACATCACCGAGCGGGTCGCGCGCATGGCGCATTGGGTCGGCGCCTCGGTCGAGGGCGAGCTGGGTGTTCTGGGCAGCCTCGAGACCGGCGAAGCGGCCAAGGAAGACGGCTCCGGCGCCGAGGGCAAGCTGTCGAAGGACCAGCTTCTGACCGACCCGGACGAGGCGGCCGAATTCGTCAAGCTGACAAAGGTCGATGCGCTGGCCATTGCCTGCGGCACCAGCCACGGCGCCTACAAGTTCTCCAAGAAGCCCACCGGCGAAACGCTGGCGATCAGCCAGATCGAGGCCATTCACGCCCGCATTCCCGACGTGCACCTGGTGATGCACGGATCTTCCAGCGTGCCCCAGTATCTGCAGGACCTGATCAATGAGTACGGCGGCGAGATGGCCCAGACCTACGGCGTGCCGGTCGAGGAGATCGAAAAGGGCATCAAGTCCGGCGTGCGCAAGGTCAATATCGACACCGACAACCGCATGGCGCTCACCGGCCAGTTCCGCAAGGTGGCACAGGAAAAGCCGACCGAATTCGACCCGCGCAAGTTCCTGATCCCGGCCATGGAGGAGATGGGCAAGCTGGTGCGCGACCGCTTCGAGCGTTTCGGCACCGCCGGCAATGCTTCCAAGATCGACGTGATCGATATGGACGAAATGGCCAAGCGCTACGCTTCCGGCAGCCTCGATCCAGTGGTGAACTGAGCCGGGTCTGTACCGGCGGCGGTCTGGACCCCCGCCACCGGCAAGGCTATCTGAACGTGGAGACAGAATTGACCCTTGCTCCGATCATGCAGCATTTTGCCGCAGAGGGGAAGAGAGATTTTCCGGCTCCGCAACATATCCAACCGGGAGACCGCAATGCCCTTTGACCGTTCCATCAAGATCGCGCCTTCGATCCTTTCCGCCGATTTTGCCGATTTCGGTCGCGAGATTCAGGCTATCGAGGCCCAGGGCGCCGACTGGGTGCATGTGGACGTTATGGACGGACATTTCGTGCCCAATCTCACCTTCGGCCCGCCCGCCGTGGCGGCCTTTCGCCCGCATGTCAGGACCTTCATGGACGTGCATCTGATGATCGCCCCGGTGGACCCTTACATCGAGGCCTATGCCGAAGCCGGCGCCGACATGATCGTGGCGCATGTGGAGGCCGGGGCGCATCCGCACCGCACGCTCCAGGCGATCCGCGCCACCGGCAGGAAGGCCGGCATCGCGCTCAATCCGGGCACGCCGGCTTCGGCGGTGGAATACCTGCTGGACCTCACCGACATGGTGCTGGTGATGAGCGTCAATCCCGGCTTCGGCGGGCAGAAATTCATCCCTTCGGCGGTGGACAAGGTGCGCCAGATTCGCCAGATGATCGGTGATCGCGAGATCCATATCCAGGTCGATGGCGGGGTGGACCCGAACACCGTCGGCGCGCTGGCGGCCGCCGGGGCTGACTGCTTTGTCGCCGGATCGGCGGTGTTTCGTGGTGGCTCGGTGGCAAACCCCGCCCCCTACGGCGAGAACATCCGCGCCATTCGTGCTGCTGCTGAAGCCGCGCTCTGACATTTCCCGCCTGACAGGAGAAAGACCATGGCAGCTGTCCCCCCCGTCTGCGATTTTGGCACCCCCGCGCCGGGCTTCACCCTGCCCGACGTGGTGAGCGGCAAACAGGTGAGCCTGGCCGATGTGGCCGGGCCCAACGGTACGCTGGTCATGTTTATCTGCAACCACTGCCCCTATGTGCTGGCGGTGCTGGACCGGATCGTGCGCGATGCGCGCGACCTGCAGGATCTGGGCATCGGCGTGGTAGCGATTTCTTCGAACGACGTGGAGACCTACCCCCAGGACGGCCCCGACAAGATGGCGGAGATGGCCCGCGAGCACGGCTTTCCCTTCCCCTATCTCTACGACGAGACCCAGGATGTGGCGCGCGCCTTCGGCGCCGTCTGTACGCCGGATTTCTTCGGCTACAACAGCAAGCTGGAGCTTCAGTATCGCGGCCGCCTCGATGCCTCGCGCAAGGAGGCCGGCCCGGCGAGCCTGCGCCGCGACCTCTATCTCGCCATGAAGGAAGTCGCCGAGACCGGACGCGGCCCGGCCGAGCAGCACGCCTCCATGGGCTGTTCGATCAAGTGGAAGGACGGCGCCGCGTGAACATCGTCTTTGACCTCGACGGTACCCTGATCGACAGCGCGCCCGATATCCGGGCTGCGGCCAATGCCATGCTCGCAGCCGAGGGCGCCGCGCCGCTCGACATGGCCACCACGATCAGCTTCATCGGCAACGGCATCCCGAAATTCGTAGAGCGTGCCATGCGTACGCGCGCCCTGCCCGAGGCCGATCATGCCCGCCTGACCGAAGCCATGCTCGATGCCTATGCGCAGAACCCGGCGACGCTTTCGCGCCTCCATCCGGGGCTGGACAGCCTTCTGCCGAAGCTCAAGTCCGACGGCCATCGCCTCGGCGTCTGCACCAACAAGCCGCTGGCGCCTGCTCGCCAGATTCTCGACATTTTCGGTATTACCGACCTGTTCGACGTGATCATCGGCGGCGACAGCCTGCCAGCGAAAAAGCCCGACCCGGCCCCGCTCATCGCCGCCTTCGAGGCGCTGGGCGCGGGCGAGCGGCTCTATGTGGGCGACAGCGAGGTGGATGCCGAGACCGCCGCGCGCGCCTCTATCCCCTTTGCGCTTTTCACCGAGGGCTACCGCAAGGAGCCGGTGGAGGCGCTCGCCCATGTGCTGGCATTCGACCATTTCGACGGCCTTGGCGCTTATATCGACTCCACCCGTTCGTGAGGCCCCGGGATGGAACTCAAGGCGCTGATCTTCGATGTGGACGGTACGCTGGCCGAGACCGAGGAGGCGCACCGCGCCGCTTTCAACGAGGTCTTCGCCCGCCACGGTCTGGGCTGGCACTGGTCGAGGGAAGACTACCGCGAGCTTCTTCAGACCACCGGCGGCAGGGAGCGGATGCAGGCCTTTCAGGCCGGTCTGCCCCGAAGCGAACAGCGCCTGTCGGAGGATGAAATCGCCGCACTGCACAGGGAAAAGACCGCGATCTACGGCGAGATACTGGCGCGCGGCGAGCTGGAACTGCGCCCCGGCGTGGCCGATCTGATCGCACGCGCCCGCGCCGCCGGGCTGAAGCTGGCCGTGGCCACCACCACCAACCTGCCCAATGTCGAGGCGCTCACCCGCTGCTGCTGGGGCAAGGCGGCGCAGGAAATCTTCGACGTGATCGCGGCGGGCGACCAGGTGGCGGCCAAGAAGCCCGCGCCGGACGTGTTTCTGCTGGCGCTCGAGCGGCTGGGGCTGGAGGCAGGGGCCTGCGTGGCCTTCGAAGACAGTCTGAACGGCCTGAACTCGGCCAGGGCGGCCGGGCTGCGCGTGATCGTGACTCCTTCGGTCTATACGGACGAGCAGGATTTTTCCCCGGCCGATCTGGTCCTGCCCTCCCTCGAAGGGCTGGACCCGGCAGCGCTGGCCCGCCTCTGAAGCCCGCCCCAGGGCGCCCGCGAGCGCTACCGGCCGGAGCGGGCCATGAGAATGACGGCGGCAAGCCCGACGGCGATGACCAGGAGCGCGGCGGGCGCGGCGGCGCCGATCTGCTCGAGCGAGGCCTGCTCGTAAACCCGGGTCGAAAGCGTGTTGTAGTTGAACGGGCGCAGCAGCAGGGTGGCGGGAAGCTCCTTCACGCTGTCAACGAAGACCAGCAGCAGCGCGGTGCCGATCGAGCCGCGGATCATTGGCAGGTAAACCTCGCGCAGGGTCTCCCCGGGGCTGCGCCCGAGCGAGCGCGCGGCCATGGGCAGGCTCGGCGAGATCCTCCCCATCGCCGCATCCGCCGCCCCCTGGGCGATGGCAAAGAAGCGCACCGCATAGGCCAGCACGATGGCAAAGGCGGAGCCCGTGAGCAGCAGGCCCGGGTCGTGCCCGGTGAGGCGGGCGATTGCGTCGGCGAGCGCGTTGTCAATCTGCGCAAGCGGGATCAGGATACCCACCCCCAGCACCGCGCCGGGAGCGGCGTAACCGATGGTGCTGACCGGCAGCAGCAGACGCGGCAGGCGCGCCCGGCTCAGGCGCACGCCATAGACCATGACCAGCGCCGCACCCACGGTGATCACCGCCGCCATGGCGCCCACGCTCAGCGTGTGCCAGAGCGCCAGAGCCAGACCCGGGGCGGCCCACTGATCGGCATTTTTCAGCGCATGGGCGCCGATCACCCCCACCGGCAGCGCAAAGCCGACCAGAAACGGGATCGTGCAGGCGATGGTCGCCGCCCAGCCCGCCCAGCCGCTGAGGCGGATCGGCGTCACCGGGCGGTGCTGGCGCGACAGCCGGTAAAAGCGGCTTCTGGCGCGCGAGACCTTCTCCAGCGCCACCAGCACGAAGACCAGCCCCAGCACCACCATGGCGATCTGCGCCGCACCCCCGGCATTGCCCATCTCCAGCCAGGTGGTGAAGATGCCCGTGGTCAGGGTCTGTACGGCGAAGTAGTCCACCACGCCGAAATCGCTCACCGTTTCCATCATCACCACCGCCACGCCCGCGGCAATCGCCGGGCGCGCCAGCGGAAGGCCGACCCGCCAGAAGCGCGCCAGCGGCCCGGCGCCCAAGGCCCGGGCGACCTCGAAGGTGCAGCCGGACTGCTCGCGAAACGCGGCGCGCGCGAGCAGGAAGACATAGGGGTAAAGCGCCGCCGAGAGCACCACGATCGCCGCCCCCATGCTGCGGATCTCCGGAAACCAGTAGGCGCGGGCATTTTCCCAGCCGAACACCGCCCTGAGCCCGCTTTGCACCGGCCCGGCATATTCGAGAAAATCCACCAGCGCATAGGCGCCCACATAGGCGGGGATCGCCAGCGGCAGCAGCAAGAGCCATTGCAGCAGGCGCGCGCCGGGGAAGTCGTACATGACGATGATCCACGCCGCCCCGGCGCCGATGGCCGCTGCCAGGGCGGCCACCGACAACGCCAGCACCAGCGTATTGGACAGGTAGCGCGGCAGGGTCGTGGCCCAGAGGTGGGGCCAGATATTCTCGACCGGGTTCAGCGCCATCCAGATGAGCGAGGCGATCGGGGCCACCACGACCAGCGCGATCAGCAGTGCGGTGAGTGACCAAGGCGAGGGCCGGGGAAAACGCCAGAGTCGCGTTTTTGGTTGAGTGTTTTGCTCGGACATACCCGCCCTTACCGCGAAACGGGTTTAACTGTCCAGAAATCGCTCATATACTTCAAGCGGGATGGAGAACGGAGGCCATCGCATTTCATGCGTATCGCATTTCACATGGGTGTCCACTGCACCGACGAAGACCGGCTCCTCAAGACCCTGCTCAAGAACAAGGGCACCCTCGCCGAGGAAGGGGTGATCGTACCGGGGCCTTCACGGTTCCGCTCGGTGATCAGCGATGTGATCGCCAAGCTGCGCGGCGGCAAGGCCAGCCGGGAAACCCAGGACATCCTGCTCGAGGCAATCACCGATGTGGACGAGGCCGAGCGGCTGGTGCTCAGCTTCGACAATTTCCTCGGCGCTTCCAGACGGGCGCTGGAAAACGGGGCGCTTTACCACCTCGCCGCCGACAAGGCGATGCGGCTGCGCAACCTGTTTCCCGACAATCCGGTGGAATTCTTCATCGGCATCCGCGACCTCGCCACCTTCATCCCGGCCTTGTACGAGCGCGACGGCAACGGCGACTTTCGTGCCTTCCTGCAGGGGGTGGAGCCGCTGAACCTGCACTGGACCAACATGATCGAATCGATCCGCCAGGCCCTGCCCGATTGCCCGGTCACGGTGTGGTGCAACGAGGACACGCCGCTTCTCTGGCCGCAGATCGTGCGCGAGGTGGCCGGGATCGATCCGCAGCTGCGCCTGAAGGGGGGGTTCGACGTGCTCGGGGAAATCATGGCCAAGGAAGGCATTCTGCGCCTGCGCGCCTATCTCGGCGAGCACCCGCCGCAGACCGAAATCCAGCGCCGGCGCATCCTCGCCGCCTTCCTCGACAAATACGCACTCGAAGAGGCTGTCGAAGAAGTACTGGACCTGCCCGGCTGGACCCAGGAGCTGACCGAGGAACTGAGCGCAAACTATGACGACGACGTGCTGGACATCTCGCGCCTTCCTGGAGTGACCATGCTGACGGTCTGAGGCATATATTCCCGAACAGCGTAACCGGGACCAGGTCATGCAAAAGATTCAATGCCTCCGGCGGGCAATCCACAGCCTCACATGCCCAGTGCTGCCTTGTACATCTCCAGAACCGCTTCCTCCTCGGCAAGATCGTCCTTGTCACGCTTGCGCAGGGCGATCAGCTTGCGCAGGATGCGCGTGTCATAACCGCGGCCCTTGGCTTCGGCCATCACTTCCTTCTGCTGATCGGCAATGTCCTTTTTCTCCGCCTCAAGCCGTTCGTAACGTTCGACAAATGCGCGCAACTCGTCGGCGGCCACGCGGTAGGACGTATCGGTTACCTGGTCGTTCATCTCTGCCTCCGTTTTCGGTTCGGGCTGCATAACGCCGGGGAGGGCTTGGAGCAAGGGCTTGCATTGGAGGCGGCGGCGAGGTAGTGGGCAACGCGGAATGCGGAAGGAGGGCGGAGATGAACTGGCTGGTCATACCCGGTGCGTTTCTGGCCCTGTTGGGGCTGGCCGGCATCGTCCTGAGCGCCCTCAAGGTTCTGAAGGCCCGTCGAGCGGGCCTCGATGACGACGCCCTGCGCGAAAAGCTGCGGGGCGTCATGCTGCTGAACATGGGTGCTTTGTTCGTTTCGGTGATCGGCCTGATGGCGGTGATCCTGGGGGTTTTCCTGGGCTGAGCGCCTCAGAAGTCCACCTCGAGCGCCACGCCCCTTTCCTGCGCCAGTTCGACCACGCGGGCGGCCACGGCCAGGTCCTGAAGCCCGACGCCGGTACCGTCGAAGAGCGTCAGCTCCGCATCTCCCCGGCCCTCATGGGTGCCGTTGATGACTGCACCGATCTCGGTGATGTCGTCTTGCGTGATGAGGCCCTGGGCGATGGCGTGCTGGCATTCGCCGATGGAGACGGACTGCGCCACCTCGTCGGTGAAAAGGCGCGCGCGCGCCACCAGCGCGGCCTCGACCTCCTGCTTGCCCTTCGTATCGGTGCCCATGCAGGCGATATGGGTGGGGCCGGTGACATGTTCGTCCAGCAGCGAGGGGGCGAAGGCCGAGGTGATGGAGATGATCACGTCGGCCTCCCGGCCCAGGCGCTCCAGCGATACCTGCTCGAATGGCAGGCCGATCTCGGCGGCGGTTTCCTCGAGGCGCGAGATCATCTCGGGGTGATAGTTCCAGCCGATCACGCGCTCGAAATCCGCCACATCGGCGGCCGCGCGCATCTGGAAGGCCGACTGGTGCCCGGCGCCGATCATGCCCAGCACTTTTGCCCCCTTCGGAGCCAGATACTTGATCGACACGGCCGAGGCGGCCGCCGTGCGCAGGGCGGTCAGCAGATTGCCGCCCACCAGTGCGTGGGGCCGGCCGGTATCGGCATCGAAGAGCAGCACGGTGGACTGGTGGTTGGTCAGCCCCCTGGCCTCGTTGCCGGGCCAATAGCCGCCGGACTTGAGCCCCAGCGCCAGCGACTTGCGGTCAAAGCCCGACTTGAAGCCATAGAGCGCATCGGCGTGCCCGATGGCCTCGCGAATCACCGGGAAGTTCCAGGCGTCGCCCGCGGCCATGGCGGCAAAGACGGCCTCGACCGCATCCAGGCTTTCGGCGCGGCCGATCAGGCTGGCGATGTCTTTTTCGGGTACGATGATCATGGGTGTATCCTTGTCAGAAGCGAGGTCGCCCGGCGGGCGGACGAACGGGCGGACTCAGTAGGCCTTGCCGCGGGCCGAGACCGGCCAGAGGGCCTCGACCTTGCCGTTTCGCACGCCCACATACCAGTCGTGGACATTGGCGGTGGGGTCGCAGTGGCCCGGCACCAGCCGGAGCTTGTCGCCCACCTTCAGCGCGCCGTTTGGATCCTCGACCACGCCATGCTCATCGGAGCACTTGACGTATTTCACCCCCTCCGGGCCGCGAAACACCACCGGCAGGCCGCTGTCCACCGACTGCGCCTTCAGCCCCGCATCGACGATCGCCTTGTCCGCCTTGGCGTGGCTCATCACCGAGGTTAGCAGGAACATGGCGTTTTCCCATTCCTCCTCGTCGATGCGCTTGCCGTTCTTGTCCAGGATCCGGCCATAATCGGCATCCATGAAGGCATACGAGCCGCACTGAAGCTCGTTATAGACGCCGGAATTGCCCTCGAAGTAATAGGACCCCGTGCCGCCGCCGCCGACGATATCGCATTCGAGCCCGTGCGCTTTCAGCGCCTGCACCGCGTCCTTTACCATCTCCACGGCGATGTCGATCTTGGCCTTGCGGTCCTCGTAGAGGTCCAGATGCTGCATGGCGCCCTGATAGGCCTGGATACCGGCGAATTTGAGCCCCGGGGCGGCATCGATCAGCCTGGCGATATTGACCACCTCCTGACTGGTGGTGACCCCGCAGCGCCCGGCGCCGCAGTCGATCTCGACCAGCGCCTCGATGGTTGTACCGTGCTTCTGGGCCGCCGCCGAAAGCTCGGCCACGTTTTGCGGGTCATCGACACAGACCAGCACCCGCGCCTCGCCTTCGGGCACCTTTTTCGGCAGGCTGGCCAGCCGGTCGATCTTGGCCGGATCGCGCACCTGGTTGGACACCATCACGTCCTTGATGCCCCCGCGCACGAAGACCTCGGCCTCGCTCACCTTCTGGCAGCACACGCCGACGCTGTCGCCCAGCTCCTCCTGCAGCTTCGCCACATCCACCGACTTGTGCATCTTGGCATGGGCCCGGTGGCGCACGCCCATCTCGGCGGCGCGGTCGCGCATCCGGGTGATGTTGCGCTCCAGCGCATCGAGATCCAGCACCAGGCAGGGGGTCTGGATGTCGGCCTCGTCCATGCCCGGCTTGGCCGGGATGTCATAGCCCACTTCGTATTCGTCCAGATTGATGTCTTTCATGTCACTTCTCCATCCAGGGCAGCGCGTCGAGATCGACATTGCCGCCGGTGATGATGATGCCGACGCGCTTGCCGGCAAAGATTTCGCGGTTTTTCAGGATCATGGCCAGCGGCACGGCGCTCGACGGCTCCATGACGATCTT
This sequence comes from Paracoccaceae bacterium, assembly GCA_027045905.1. Lineage (GTDB taxonomy): Bacteria > Pseudomonadota > Alphaproteobacteria > Rhodobacterales > Rhodobacteraceae > JAAEUB01. Next base: position 5,476 of record JALTZY010000039.1, on the reverse strand, counting down.
CATGCGCTTCCAGATCAGTTTCATCGCGTCGATGATTTCGGCTTCGGAGGCGGTGAGGATGTTGGTGACATGGTTCTTCACGAAATGCCAGGTCAGATCCTTGAGCGGCACCTTGAGCCCGTCGGCCACGGTCACCGGCGCGTCGTCGGCGATGATGCGGCCGGCCCGGAAACTCCGCGCAGCATCGTCGGCCTGTTCGGGCTCGGCGGCATAGATCTTCACATCCGGCGCATCGTGGCTCAGCGTCAGGCAGGTACCCGAAATCATGCCGCCGCCGCCGATCGGCGCCACGACCGCATCGAGCCCCTCGACCTGCTCCATGAGTTCGGCGCTGCACGTCCCCTGCCCGGCGATCACCCGCGCATCGTTGTAGGGGTGCACGAAATCGGCGCCTGTGCGCGCATGCACCTCGGCAAAGACCTCCTCGCGGCTCGAAGTTGACGGCTCGCATTCGGTAATGGTGCCGCCATAGCCGATCACCGCGTCCTTCTTGGCCTGCGGCGCGGTGCGCGGCATCACCACATGGCAGGGGATGCCCCGGCGTCCGGCGGCATAGGACAGGCTCAGCGCGTGGTTGCCGGAACTGTGAGTGGCCACGCCCTTCTCCAGCATGTCATCGGGCAGGCCGAATACCGCATTGCAGGCCCCGCGCACCTTGAAGGCGCCGGCCTTCTGGAAATTCTCGCATTTGAAGAACAGTTCCGCCCCGGTCAGGTCGTCAAGGAAAGAAGATGTCAGCACCGGGGTACGGTGGATATGCGGCGTGATGCGCGCGCGCGCCGCCAGCATGTCGTCATAGGTGGGTATCTTCATGGCTCATCGCTCCTGTAGAATTCCTGCGCCGCCGCCACGCCCGCGCCCAGCGTCACCTCGAGCCCCATATCGGCCATGGCCATTTCCGCCACTGCCAGCCCCAAGAGCGCCTGCGCCTCGCTGAGCAGGCCCAGATGGCCGATGCGAAACAGCTTGCCCGCCACATCCCCCAGCCCGGCACCGAAAGCGACATTGTAGCGCGTTGCCGCATGGGCCACCAGCACGCCGGCGTCAAAGCCCGCAGGCGTCAGGATGGCGCTGACCGAGTTCGAATAGAGCGCCGGCCGGCGCGCGCACAGCGCCATGTTCCAGGCCGCCACCGCCCGGCGCACACCCTCGGCGATGCGCGCGTGGCGGGCGAACACATTGTCGAGCCCCTCCGCGAGCAGCATTTCGCTGGCCTGCTTCAGCCCGTTGATGAGCCCCACCGGCGGCGTATAGGGAAAGCCCGAGGCCGGATAGGCCGCGCGCATGTCGCGGATGTCGAAATAGGTACGCGGCAGGGTTGCGGCTTCGATCCGCTCCAGCGCCTTCTGGCTGAAGCCGGTAATGGCCAGCCCCGCCGGCAGCATGAAGCCCTTCTGGCTGCCGGTCACGGCGATGTCCACGCCCCATGCGTCCATGCGGAAATCCATCGAGCCGATGGAACTGACTCCATCGACGAACAGCAGCGCCGGATGGCCTGCCGCATCCATCGCCGCGCGTATGGCGGCGATGTCGCTGACCACGCCGGTGGCGGTTTCGTTATGGGTGGCCAGCACCGCCTTTATCTCATGCGCGCCATCGGCGGCCAGGATCTCCTCGAAGCGGTCGGCCGGGATGCCCTCGCCCCAGTCCACATCCACCTGCACCACGTTCAGCCCGTGGCGTTTGCACATGTCGATCCACTTGTGGGAAAACATGCCGTTTCGCGCCGCCAGGACCGTATCGCCCGGGCTGAGCGTATTGGAAATCGCGGTCTCCCAGCCGCCGGTGCCGGTGGACGGAAACACGAACACCTCGCCCGTCTCGGTCTGGAGCACCCGCTTCACCCCCGCGAGCGCGGGCTGGAGGATCTCGGCAAAGGCCGCCGAACGGTGATCCATGGTGGGCATGTCAACCGCGCGGCGCAGGGCCTCGGGCATGTTGGTCGGGCCGGGAATGAAGGCCGGATTCTGGTAGGTCATGGGTCTCCAGGGTTCTTTCATCTGGGGTTGGGGGCAGTCTAGCGTGGCCGGGCGGCAGACGCCATTTTTTTGAAAAAGTTTTTCATTTTTATTGAAACCATGAAAAGTCTGGCATAAACAGGGAGTTGAAGTTTTTCAAAAGCCACACAATGCCGCAGGGAAAGAGACATCGCGGGCGCCCCAAGGCGTTCAACGATACCGGCAGCGCGCGAATCCGCTCGCTGGAGCGGGCTCTGGACGTGCTGGCGTATGTGTCGGAAACGGGCGGGCAGACCCTCTCGGAGATCGCCGGGGCGCTGGATGCCTCGCCGGCGACCACCTACCGGATTCTCTCCACCTTTGCCGCGCGGGGCATGTTGGAGATGGATGCGGCGGGCCAGACCTGGCATGTGGGTCCGGCCGCCTTTCGCATCGGCAGCGCCTTCCTGCGCCGCAGCTCCATGGTCGAGCGCGCCCGCCCGCTGATGCGCGCGCTGATGGCCGAGACCGGCGAGACCGCCAATCTGGGCGTGGAGAGCGGCGGCGAAGTGCTGTTTCTCAGCCAGGTCGAGACCCATGAGGCGATCCGTGCCTTCTTCCCGCCGGGCACGCTGAGCCCGATGTATGCCTCGGGGATCGGCAAGGCGCTGCTGGCGGCGATGGAGGATGGCGCGCTGGAGCGCTATCTCGCCCGGACCTCGCTCATCCGCTTCACCGACAAGACCATCTGCGAGCGCGCTGCCCTGCTGGACGAGCTTGCGCGCATCCGCGCCCGAGGCTACGCCTTCGACGACGAAGAGAAGAGCCCCGGGATGCGCTGCGTGGCAGCGCCGGTGTTCAATGCCTTTGGCGAGGTGGTGGCGGGGATCTCGGTCTCGGGGCCGACGGCGCGGATGAGCCGGGGCGAAATCGGGCCGATCAGCGCCCAGGTGCGTGCCCGCGCGGCCGAGCTTTCGCACGCGCTGGGATATGCGGAGGACAGCGGGAAGGAACAGGCGCGCGAGGGATGAACGCTCGGGCGCGAGGCCGGGCAGCCTCGCCGGGCCGCTCCACGGGAGCAAGGCGGGGCGGCGAGGCCGGCCGGGCGCGGATCAGGCGCGGATCCGGCCGATCTCGATGTCCGCGGCCGTCAGGCTCTGGCCACCTGTCACCCTGGCGTGCAGGACGCCATCGTAATAGACATCGGCGCCGCGCCCGTCGGGCCAGACCTCGATGTGAATTCTGCCCCGTATCAGGACTTCGGGGAGGGTGCTGTCGGCGGGGAAGCCGAGGCGGATCGCGTCTTCGGCCGGGTTGAAATCGGTGACGGTGATGTAGCCGGTCCGGCCCGGCGCCTCCCGGCCATGGGCGTATTGGGCAAACACATCCGCCCCCGCTCCGCCAGTCATTTCCGGCGTGCCCGCATACTGGCCGACCAGCTGGTCATCCCCGGCGCCGCCATGCAGGCTGTCGCTGCCGGTCTCGCCGATCAGCAGGTCGTTTCCGGTGCCGCCATACAGCCGGTCATCGCCGCTTCCGGCTTCCATCAGGTCGTCGCCCGCCCCGCCGCGCAGGGTGTCGTCGCCGCCCCTGCTGCTCAGCAGGTCATTGCCGGTGCCGCCGCGCAGGACGCCATGGTCGGCGCCGATATAGACCAGCGTGTCATTGCCGGCGCCGCCATCGACGGTGACCGGGCCCGGCCCCGGGGCGCCGATCCAGTCGCCGTGATCGGTGCCGGTATAGGCGGTGACCTTGGGGCTGAGGAACTGGGCGCCGAGGAAGATCCTGGTCGGGTCCAGTCCCTGCGCGCCGGTGACCCGCGCCAGTAGCTCGCCGCGAAAGAGGATGTCGGCGCCGCGCCCGTCGGCCCAGTCCACCACCTCGACGGTCCCTTCCAGACTGCCGCCGGTAACGGTGCCCACATTGATCTGCAAGTAGTCCTCGGCCGGGTCGAAATCGGTGATGATATCCGGTCCGCCCGGCGTCTCCTGCAGGATGAAGTAATCCCTCCCCGCCCCGCCGGTCAGGGTGTCCTGGCCGGCATCGCCGAAGAGGGCGTCATTGCCGCCACCGCCGAAGAGCCTGTCGTCGCCCTCCTCGCCGCGCAGAAGATCGCCGCCACCACTGCCCTGGAGCATGTCGCCGCCGCTGCCGCCCAGCAGCAGGTCGTTGCCCGATCCGCCGTTGAGCAGGTCATCGCCAGAGCCGCCGGAAAGCTGGTCGTGCGAGCCGCCGCCCCAGAGCCGGTCATCGCCGGAATCGCCGCTCAGCACGTCGGTCCCGGTGCCGCCGCGCAGGCTGTCGTTGCCTTCGCCGCCCGAGAGGCGGTCCGCCCCGCCATGGCCGCGCAGCACGTCGTTGCCGGTATCGCCGAACAGGCTGTCCGCGCCGGTGCCACCGTAGAGCGAGTCGCTGCCCGCACCGCCGTGAATGCCGTCCGAGCCCTGATTGCCGCGCAGGATGTCATCGCCGTCCTCGCCATGGACCAGGTCGTCTCCGCTCCCCGCGGCTACGGTGTCATTGCCGGCGCCGGCGCGGATCACATCGCCGCCACCGCCGGTTTCCAGCATGTCGTCGCCCCCGAGCATGTCGTAGGTATCGGCGCTGACGCGGGTTGCGTGGTCCAGCACATCGTCGCCCTCGGTGCCGGTGAAGGTGGTGCCGGGGCTGGCGCCGGCGGGCGGCGGGGCATTGGTGGTGAAATGGTCGTCATCCGGTGCGCCCTCGGCATCGGCTGTATCGGCGCCGGAAAATGAGGGAGCTGCGAATACCGCCATTCCGGCAAGCGCCGGCAACAGATACAACAGCAGCATGGGCGACAACTCTCTCCGCAACCGTTCCCCGTACCGTATTGCGCCGTGGCGGTGTACGGATACCGGGATTCTCCTTAAGGTTTACCAGCCGCCATGCGGCGCGGAAAGGGGAAAGAGGTGGCGCAGCGTTTCCGTTTGCGCAACAATACCCGATCCGCGGCGGCAATGTATCAGGAAAGGACGTATTTCAGGCCGATCCCGATCACCACCAGCGCCAGACCGCCCTGAAGCCAGCTGTTTCTCGCGCGTCTGTTGATCGCCGGGCCGAGCAGGGCGCCGAGGATGGCGCCGGCCGCCAGCGGCGCCAGCAGTGCATAATCGACCGGCGCGCCGCGGGCGATGAAATTGCCGATCGACACGGCCAGCGACATGAAGATGGCAATCGCCGCCGTCGCCGGGATGATATGCATGGGCAGGCACAGCAGGCTGGCCATGTAGGGCACCAGCAGAAATCCCCCGCCCACTCCGAAGATCGCCGCCACCATCGCGATGACAAAGCCGGCCAGAAGCGGATGCCACAGAGGAATGCGAAAGGCGGTGTCGCCATAGGCGAAGTGATGCGCGCCGGCCTCGAGGCGGTGGGCGCAGACCCTGGCGGGGGCGGGGGCATGGGCAGAGGAAGGCGCGCTGCCCCGTTCGCGCGCCAGCTTCCAGAGGATCTGCGCGCCGATCGCCAGGGCCAGCAGGCCGAAAAGGGGGCGAAAGCTCTTCATGTCGGCGAGATAC
>JALTZY010000038.1 GCA_027045905.1 Paracoccaceae bacterium | reverse complement strand
GTCGGCACGCGGTCGGGGGTTCCACCCCCGGACCCCCGGAGTATTTGCAGGAAAGATGAAAGAGGACTGGACCCTGCCTGGCGTGCTTGGCAGAGTGACGCCATGATAACCCGTTTTGCGCCTTCGCCTACCGGGCTCTTGCATCTGGGGCATGCCTATTCGGCGCTTGTGGCATGGGACATGGCCCGGGCCGGGGGGGGCGTTTTTCTGCTGCGGATCGAGGATATTGACGAAGCGCGTTGCCGGAAAGCATACGAGTCCGCGATTTTCGAGGATCTCGGCTGGCTGGGACTGGACTGGATCGAGCCGGTACTGCGCCAGAGCACACGCATGGCGGCTTACGAGGAGGCGCTTGAAAGGCTCGAGGCGCTGGGGGTGCTTTATCCCTGCTCCTGTTCGCGCGGCGATATTCGCGCAGCCCTCGGCGCTCCGCAGGAGGGGGCGACGGCAAACGGGCCGGAGGGGCCGCCCTATCCGGGGACCTGTCGCGGGCGTTCCATGGCCGGGCGGCGCCCCGGCGACGCGCTTCGGCTGAACATGGCGGCTGCGGCACGACTTCTGGGCCGGCGGGAACTGGTCTTTACCGAGACCGGGCCACGCCACGGGGGGCTGCATCGATTCGGGGCCGCAGAACTGCCCGCGCTTGGCGATATCGTACTGGCGCGGCGCGATATCGGCACTTCCTATCATCTCGCCGTGGTGGTGGACGATGCGGCCCAGGGGGTCAGCCATGTGGTGCGCGGGCGCGATCTGTTTTCGGCCACGCCGATCCATGTACTACTGCAGCATCTGCTGGGGCTGCCCACGCCGGTCTATCATCATCACCGGCTGATCCGCGATGCCGGCGGTCGGCGTCTGGCCAAGCGCGATGACGCCCATTCCCTGCGCAGCCTGCGCGCAAGCGATCTTGGCCCTGCGGATATCCGCCGGCGTCTGGCCCTGCCCGGCGCCGGGTAGTGCGCAGGGAGGGGCGCGCTCTCGCTCAGCCCCGTCCACGCGACAGCTGACGCAGGATTCCGTGCAGCATGCGGATGTCAGAGCTGGTCAGGCCCATGCGGCTCCACATGTTGCGCAGGGTCAGCTTCATCCCCGCCGCCTTGGTCTCCGGGAAGAAAAAGCCCGCTTCTTCGAGGCGCCGTTCGTAGTGATCGGCAAGGTGCTCGAGTTCGGAGCGGAGGGCGGGGAGCTCTCTTTCGCCGCGCGGGATCACCGCCGCCGGCCCCGCGCCCCCGCGGCTCCATTCATAGGCCAGGAGCAGCACGGACTGGGCGAGGTTGAGCGAAGGGAAATCCGGATTCACCGGCACGGTGACGATGGTATCGGCCCGGGCTATATCGGCATTTTCGAGCCCCGCGCGCTCGGGGCCGAACATGAGCGCCACCCGTTCGCCGCGGGCCTGGCGGGCATGGGCCTCTTTCATCGCCTCGGCGGGAGTCAGGATCCGTTTGGTCAGCCCGCGCGGACGCGCGGTGGTGGCGTAAACATGGTGGCAATCGCCCAGCGCCCCGGCCAGGTCGGCGCAGAGGCGGGCGGCGTCCAGCACCCTTCCCGCGCCCGAGGCCATGGCCACCGCCGCCGGATTCGGCCAGCCGTCACGCGGGGCCACGAGGCGCATGCGGGTGAGGCCGAAATTGAGCATGGCGCGGGCTGCGGCGCCGATATTTTCGCCCAGCTGCGGGCGCACCAGCACCACTACCGGATCCGGGGCCCTGTCCCGGGCGGCGGTATCTTCATCATCATCGTCGCGTGCCTTCATGCGGGCCTTAAAGCGCCCCGCCAGGCAAATGTAAACTGGCCAAGGCCGCGCAGGCGGGCTATATGGCGCCCGGGCGTTCTTTCGCGCCCGCTCGGGCCTGCCGGCCCGTGGGTTCGCCATGTCTATCACTCTTTCACGCCCGTCACGAGGAGCGCCCATGTCCGAGGCTGAAATTGCACAGATATATCTGGTTTCGCCCGCCGAGATCGAGCCGCAGGACTTTGCCGGACAGCTTGAACGGGTGCTTGATGCGGCGCCGGTCGCCTGTATCCGGCTGGCGCTTTCCAGCCAGGACGAGGCCAGGCTGATTCGCGCCGCCGATGCGCTGCGCGAGGTCGCCCATGCGCGCGATATTCCGCTGGTGATCGACGACCATTTTCTGCTTGCGGCCCGGCTGGGGCTGGACGGGGTGCATCTTACCGACGGAGCGAGGCGGGTGCGCAGGTCGCGCGGCGAGCTGGGCGCGGATGCGATCGTCGGCGCCTTTTGCGGGGCATCGCGTCACGAAGGACTCAATGCAGGCGAGGCGGGCGCGGATTACGTCTGCTTCGGGCCGGTGGGCAGCAATAGCCTGGGCGATGGCAGTCGGGCTGGGATCGAGCTTTTCGAGTGGTGGTCGGAGATGATCGCGCTCCCCGTCGTGGCCGAGGGGGCGCTGGATGACGCGCTCCTTCGCAGGCTGGCTTCCTGCAGCGATTTTCTGTCCATTGGAGAGGAAATCTGGCACGAACCGGATCCGGCGGCGGCTCTTGCAACCCTCCACGCGGCACTGCGCGAGGCGGCAGTCGCGCCGGATCGCGGCACGGAGCCGTAACTCTATGATCCCGGCAATCCGCGCGCCCTCAGCGCCTCGCCCCCTGCACGCACCCGTGCCTCGCAGGCCCGGGCCAGAGCCTTGCGGTCGCTGAAATCGCCCGCCCTGAGCGGCGCGTGGTAGCGCAGCAGCACCCGGCCCTGGGGCCGACAGGCCAGCACCTTGAACAGATGCGGCCCCAACGCCATCTCCCCCCACCAGCCGTAAAAGCGCCGCTCCTGCCCCGGCGGGGCGAAATAGATCATGCTCACCGGCTGGATCTGCAGGTCTTCGGGCATTTCCGGCGCCAGAAAGGCCGAAAACAGCGTCGATTTGAAGCCCAGCACCCGCAGCCCGTCGGTGGAGGTGCCCTCGGGGAAGAACAGCAGCCGGTGGCCCGCTTTCAGCCGGCGGCGAAACAGCGCCACCTGGCGCGCCGCCTCGCGCCGGTCGCGTCGGATGAACAGCGTTCCGGTGGCGCGTGCCAGCCAGCCGATGAAGGGCCATGCGGCCACTTCGGCCTTGGCCACGAACCAGATGTTCTGTCCGGCATTGAGCACGAAGATGTCGAGCCAGGAGACATGATTGGCCACCACCGCACCCGGTCCCGTCAGCGGCGTGCCTTCGCGGCTGACGCGCAGGCCGAGCATGGCCAGGGCTGCCCGGCTGATCAGGCGCGGCAGATGCGCGGTGAGCGGCCGGCGCGCCCCGGCCAGCAGGCGCTCGCCGGGGCGCAGCACCAGCAGCAGGGCAAGCCCGGCCAGCAGCAGGACCACCAGCGCCGGCGCCCGCAGCATGGCCAGGGCGTGCCCGGCGGGGCCGGGGCGAAAGGGCGCGGGCTCCAGCGCCGGATCGTCCCAGGCCGGTTTCCCTTCGCCTTCTCCGGCTTGCGTCTCCACCGCGCTCACCGCCCCCGCGACCTTTCGCGGATATATTGCGCCTTGTGGCGCTGGCTCATGGCCTCGGTATCCATGATCAGGCAGACATCGGTGGTATTGAAGGCCCGGTCGATGAAGGCCCCGTCGCCGACGAAACCGCCCAGGCGCAGATAGGCCTGGATCAGCGGCGGCACCGCCCGCAGCGCCGCCCGGGGGTCGATTTCCCCGGCCGCGAGCAGGTCCATGGGCTGATATACTTCGTCAAGCACCCGCACCCGCAGAGCCGGCGGGGCCAGGTGGTGGTGGTAGAGATAGGCCAGCGGCAGCTTCAGCGCCCCGATATCGGTACCGTGAAAGGAGGCGACGCCGAACAGGATCTCGATTTCGTGCCCCAGCACATAATCGGCCAGTCCGTTCCACAGCCGGCGCATGGCGGTGCCGCCGCGATAATCGCGATGCACGCAGGAGCGTCCCAGCTCCAGCAGGCGGCGCCCGCTCTGCTTCAGCGGGGCGAGGTCGTATTCGCCCTCGGAGTAGAAGCGCCCGCAGGCCGCCGCCTGGTCGTCGCGCATGACCCGATAGACCCCGACCACCGGCGCCCCCTCCCTGGCCCGGTCGATCAGCAGCAGATGATCGAAGAACGGGTCGAATTCATCGCGCTCGAGCCCGGCGGCGTGATCGACCAGCGGGCCGTCCGCGCCCAGCTCCTGGACGAAGACCTCGTAGCGCAGGCGCTGCGCCCGGAGCAGGTCCTCCGGCGTCCGCGCCATGCGCAGTTCGAAATCCGGCCTGTGCCCCGACCCCGGCGTCTTGCGCTGTCGTTTCGTCAAGTCTTCCATCCCGAGCCCATTGCAGGGCAACTGCCGCCCCATTCCGACCGATTGCGACTCCTGCAGCGCGCGCTGTTGCAACCCGGCTCCGTCCGTGCCCCCACGCGCCCCCGCATCCTTGGCATCCTCGGCATCCCCCGCATCCCCGTATCCTCGCCATCCGGCCACGTCGCGCGGCTCCGGCCCTTGCGCCTTCCGGGCCGGTGGTCTTGCCGGCTCACGCCATCCCGGCCGCTCCCGCTCTGCCGACCGGCCGCGCGCGCAGGCTGCATAGGTGCCAGCCCCAAGATATGCAAGTCCGCCCCGCGAAGCGAGCCCCCGAATGGATATTTCGCCGTGCGGACGGAGCTTTGCTTGCGCCCTCTCATCCATGGCTGGTAGAGTGCGGGGGATATTCCTCGAAAACGGGTAGAAGCGCGATGACCGAGGCATTGATCACCTGCTTGCCGCGATGTTCGAAATTGACGCTGATCCTGTGGCCGATCGCCGATTGCACCTGGCCGATCCCCCATTCCGGGTGGTTCGGGTGGCGCACCAGCATCCCCGGGGTGAAGATGATCTCGCTCATGCGCGCTCTCCCTTTCCCTTTTTCCCGCTTTTCTCTTTCGCCCGTCTCCTGCCCCACGCCCTTCCCTTTTGCAAGCGGAGCCTGACCGATGGAAGATCAGACCACCCTCGCCGCCCTTCTGGGCTCGCGCATCTGCCACGACCTTATCAGCCCGCTGGGGGCGATCGGAAACGGAATCGAACTGCTGGAGCTATCCGGCATCGACAGCCCGGAAGTGGCCCTGATCCGCGCCGCGGCGCAGGATGCGAACCGGCGCGTCAAGCTGTTTCGCATCGCTTTCGGCGTGGCCGGAGAAGCGCAGATGATCCGGCCCGGCGATATCGCCGCGCTGCTGCCCGCCGATGACGGTCCGCGGGCGCTCAGGGTGGAATGGCAGCCCGAAGGCGACCTGCCCCGCCCGGCGGTCAGGGAGGCGCTCCTGGGGCTGATGTGCCTGGAGAGCGCCATGCCCTATGGCGGCGAGATCCTGGTGCGCCGCGCGGCCTCCGGCTGGATTCTCGCCGGTGCGGCCGAGCGGCTGAGCGTGGACGCCCCCCTGTGGGAAGCCCTGGAGCGGGGCGTCGTCAGCCCTCTGCCCGCCCCGGCCCTTCTGCACTTCCCCCTGCTCGCCGCCACCCTCAGCGCCCGCGGCGCCCGGGCCCGGGCCGATATCGCAGAGAGAGAAATCGGGCTGACCCTGTAGGCGAGATACCGTTTTCGCAGACATCAGGCATATCGTCGCCGCGAGGAACGGCGGAAAAAGGAAGACCGGCAGACGGCGGATGCGCCTGCCGGCTACCAGCCCGGCCACCAGCGCCCCGGCAGGGCGCAAAGCAGCAGCCGCAGCCGCTGGCGAAACAGGGAGCGCTCCAGGCCGCCCGACAGGACAAGCCCGGGTCGCTGCAGCACCCGCCGGAGCACCGGGCGGGCTTCGCAGGCGGTGAGCAGAAGCGGGCGGGCGGGCGCCATCCGGCCGAGATTGCGGGAGGCTTCCAGGTCTTCGAGCGCCTGGCGCGCCAAGGTCCGGATTGCGGCCGGGCTTTCGTCGGGCAGGGGCCGGCGACCATGGGCCTTGAGAGCGGGCACCGCGATCAGGAAAGCCGCCAGCGCCCCGGCCCGGCCGTGGCGGCGGATCTCCCGGTCATAAGGGGCGCTCATTCCCATGATTCGCGCGCCCATGGCCATGAGCCCCCCCCCGGTTGCATCCAGGTAGGTCCGGAGGGCCCCTGCATCGGCAAAGGATTCGCGACCTGCGTCCCAGCGGCGCGCTTCGATCAGACCGGCGAGGTCCTCGCCACCGAGCCGGTGCGGCCACCGGGCCTGGGCCAGCGTGCTCAGCACCGGGTGGGCATCTACCGCGTCACCGCGCAGCAGTGCCTCTAGCTGGTCGCGCCAGTATTGCAGGCGTATCTCCGCGAGCATCGGCTCCCGCGCGCCCCAGGCCGCGTGCACCACCTGGGCATTGAGCGCATAGAGCGCCAGCAGGTCATCGCGCATGGGCGCAGGGGCCGTCATCGCGGCGCGGTAGCGCACCGGATCCCACCTTCGCACCAGTTCCCGGCAGGCGCGCATGTCCTCGGCTTCGCTCACCCTCCCGCCCTTCCCGGCCCGCCCGCGCAGGCCGCACACGCCCCCGGACAGCCAGAATTCCCGGCAATAGGCCTGCGCCTCGAAGGGCGCCCGCCCGGTATCCGCGCGGCAGGCGCCTGCCGGATGCGCAGCGCCCCCATCTCAGCCCTG
>JALTZY010000037.1 GCA_027045905.1 Paracoccaceae bacterium | reverse complement strand
GCCGCCCGCGCCCCTGCGCGCGGCCATTGCCGAGGCCGCGCTCAATGACACCGAAGCCCATCTCTACGGCCCGGTGCTGGGCCTGCCGGCCCTGCGCGAGGAAGTTGCCGGCCAGTGGAGCGCGGCCTATGGCGGGAGTATCGGCCCCGAAAACGTCGCCATCACCTCCGGCTGCAACCAGGCCTTTGCCGCCGCCATTGCCGCCCTGGCCGCGCCGGGGGATGAAGTCATCCTGCCAAGCCCCTGGTATTTCAACCATAAAATGTGGCTTGACATGGCCGGCATCCACACCGTGCCGCTCGCGACCGGCCCGGGGCTGTTGCCCGCGCCCGAAGCCGCCGAGGCCCTGATCACGCCCGGCACCCGCGCCATCGTGCTGGTCACGCCCAACAATCCGGGCGGCGCCGAATACCCGCCCGCGCTGCTCGCCGCCTTCGCCCGCCTTGCGCGCCGCCACCGCCTGGCCCTGATCCTCGACGAGACCTATCGCGATTTCCACTCGAGCGACGCCCGCCCGCACGATCTCTTCACCGATCCCGACTGGAGCGACACCCTGATCCAGCTCTACAGCTTTTCCAAGGCCTACCGGCTCACCGGCCACCGCGTCGGCGCGCTGATCGCCGCGCCCGCCCGCCTTGGCGAGGTCGAGAAATTCCTCGATACCGTCACCATCTGCCCCAACCAGCTGGCCCAGCGCGCCGCGCTCTGGGGGATGCGAAACCTCGGCGACTGGCTTGCCGGCGAGCGCGCCGAGATCCTCGCCCGGCGCGCCGCCGTGGCCGAAGGGTTCGCCGCGCTTGCTGGCTGGAAGCTTCTGGGCGCGGGGGCCTATTTCGCCTATGTGGCCCATCCGTTTGAGGAATCCTCCCCCGATCTGGCCCGGCGGCTGCTGGGCGAAATCGGCGTGCTGGCGCTCCCCGGCACCATGTTCACCCCCGAGCGCGCCGCCGAAGGCGCCCGCCAGATGCGCTTTGCCTTCGCCAATATCGACCGTGGAGAGATCGCCGCCCTGTTCGGTCGCCTCGCGCGGCTGGGCCCGGCCTGAAGCTCTTGCCGGGGGCGCCAGGCGCCTGTGCCGACCGCCTGCGAGCGCCGGCCGGCAGGTGGCGGAAGGCCGCGGGAAGGGCGAAAGCAGAAGAAAGAACGAAGGAAAGACGGAGCTTGCAGGCTTGCGGTTCATGGGGCCAGGCCCTAGAACGACCGAAACAATTTTCTCAGCAAGGGATCCGCCGCCCATGGCCAGCAAAGCCCCCAGTGCCTCCCGCTCCTTCATCTGGATCATCCTGATCCTGGTCATGCTCGGCCTCGGAGGCTACGGCGCCACCAATTTCGGCCGTGCCCGCGCATCCATCGGCGCGGTGGGCGATACCGAGATCGACGCCGGCCAGTATGCCCGCGCGATCACCGCCAACCTGCGCGCCATCCAGAGCCAGACCGGACAGAACCTGACCATTGCCCAGGCGCAGTCCCTCGGCCTCACCCAGCAGGCCCTGTCCCAGGTCCTCGCCGCCGCCGCCTTCGACGAGGAGGCCCGGCGCATCGGCCTTTCGGTGGGCGACGAACGGCTGCGCGCCGAAATCCTGTCGATCCAAGCCTTCCAGGACCCGGTGAGCGGCACCTTTTCCCGCGACCAGTACGAGAATGCTCTCAGGAGCGCCGGGATGAACGTGAAGGAATTCGAAGCCTCCCTGCGCGCCGACCTGACCCGCTCCCTGTTCCGGCAGGCGCTGAATTCGGGCATCAGCACGCCGGAAAGCTTCAGCGATGCGCTGTATGGCTACATGCGCGAAACCCGCGATTTCAGCTGGGCCAGGCTCGACCTCACCGCCCTGAAAGACCCGCCCGAATCCCCGGACGAGGCAGCCCTGGCGGCCTGGTACGAATCCCGCCCGGAAGCCTATACGCTGCCCGAGATCAAGCATCTCACCTATATCTGGCTCACCCCCGAGGCCATGGCCGCCCGCCTCGAGGTGGACGAAGCCGATCTGCGCGCGCTCTACGATTCCCATCCCGAGCGCTACAATCAGCCCGAGCGCCGCCTGGTGGAGCGCCTGGCCTTTGCCAGCGAGGCCGAGGCCCGGGCGGCGATGGAAGCGATCGAGGCCGGCGAGACCAGCTTCGATGACCTGGTGGCCGAGCGCGGCTTCACGCTCGATGACGTGGACCTCGGCGACAAGACCGAAAGCGCCCTGGGCGAGGCCGGCCCGGCGATCTTCGCCATGGAAGCGCCCGGCGTGATCGGCCCCCTGCCCTCGCTGGTGGGTCCGGCGCTGTTCCGCATGAACGCGATCCTGTCGGCGCAGCATGTTCCCTTCGAAGAGGCGCGCGAGGAGCTGCGGCGCGAACTGGCCGGCGAATCCGCGCGCAATGCCATTGCCGAACTGATCCCGGAGCTCGACGACCAGCTCGCAGGCGGCGCCACCCTGGAAGAACTGGCCGATAGCGTGGCCGGGATGGAGCTTGGCAGCCTGGCCTGGGATCCTTCCGCAAGCGAGGGAATCGCTGCTTACGGGAAGTTTCAGGAATCTGCGGCCAGGATGGGCGAAGGCGACTTTCCCGAGCTTGACGTGCTCGCCGATGGCGGCATCTTCGCCATGCGCGTGGACCGGATCGATCCCCCCCGCCTGCAGACGCTGGAAGAGGTGCGCGAGCAGGTCGCCGCCGCCGTCACCCATGACCGGCGAATGAAAGCGCTCGAAGAACAGGCCCGCGCCCTGCTGCCGGAACTCGAGAGCGGCAGCGAGAGCCTCTCCACCCTCGGGCTTGCCGAAGTGGTCGAAGAGGGCCGCAGCCGCAGCGACGCGATCGAAGGCACGCCGCCGGACATGCTTGAAAGGGTCTTCGAAATGGAAGCCGGCCAATGGGCGCTGATCCCCGACCGGGACGGGGTGATCATCGTCCATCTCGCTGCTGTCATCCCCTCCGATCAGCAAAGCGGGGAGGCGCTCGCGATCAAGGCCGCCATCGCCGGGCAGGTTGCCCGCGATATCGGCCTCGACCTCGAAAGCGCCTTTGCCGCCGCGCTGCAGGAACAGGCCGGGATCACTCTGAATCAGGCGGTGATCAATGCAGTCCACAGCCAGTTTCCATAACGTGCCGGCCTCCAATCCGCAGGAGAGACCATGCGCCTGACCCCTTCATTCGAAATCTTCGAGCGCGGCTGGAAAGCCGGGCGCAATCAGGTGGTTCATGCCCGCCTGGCCGCCGATCTCGACACGCCGGTTTCGGTCATGCTCAAGCTCACCGAGGCGCGCAAGGACAGCTTCGTGCTCGAAAGCGTGACCGGCGGCGAGGTGCGCGGGCGCTACTCGATCATCGGCATGAAGCCCGATCTGATCTGGCGCTGCCACGGCAGCCGCGCCGAGGTGAATCGTCAGGCCCGTTTCGACCCGGACGCCTTCGAGAGCGAGGCGACAGACCCGCTCGCAAGCCTGCGCGCACTGCTCGAAGAAAGCCGGATCGAACTGCCCGACGACCTGCCCGCGGCTTCGGCCGGTCTGTTCGGCTATCTGGGCTATGACATGATCCGCTTGGTCGAGCGCCTGCCGGATGTGAACCCGGACCCGCTCGCCCTGCCCGACGCGGTGCTGATGCGCCCCTCGGTGGTCGCCGTGCTCGACGGGGTCAAGGGTGAGGTGACGCTGGTGGCGCCGGCCTTTGTCGATTCGGGCCTGAGCGCGCGCGCGGCCTATGCGCAGGCCGGCGAGCGGGTGATGGACGCGCTCAGAGACCTCGAGCGCCAGGTGCCCGCGGCCAGCCGCGAGATGGGCGACGCCACGCCCCCGGGCGAGCCGGTGAGCAATTTCACCCATGAGGGCTACCTGCAAGCCGTCGAAAAGGCGAAGGAATACATCCGCAAGGGCGACATCTTCCAGGTCGTGCCCAGCCAGCGCTGGAGCCTCGATTTCGCCCAGCCCCCCTTCGCGCTCTACCGCGCGCTCAGGCGCGAGAATCCCTCGCCCTTCATGTTCTTCTTCAATTTCGGCGCCTTTCAGGTGGTCGGCGCGAGCCCCGAGATCCTGGTGCGGGTCTTCGGCCGCGAAGTCACCATCCGCCCCATCGCCGGCACGCGCCCGCGCGGCGCAACACCCGAAGAGGACAAGGCGCTGGAGGCCGAGCTTCTGGCCGACGAGAAGGAACTGGCCGAGCACCTGATGCTGCTCGATCTGGGACGCAACGATGTGGGGCGCGTGGCCAGGATCGGCACCGTGCGCCCGACCGAGGAATTCGTGATCGAGCGCTACAGCCATGTCATGCACATCACCTCGAACGTGGTGGGCGAACTGGCCGAGGAGTACGACGCGCTCTCGGCCCTGCTTGCGGGGCTGCCGGCCGGCACGCTCAGCGGCGCGCCCAAGGTGCGGGCGATGGAGATCATCGACGAGCTAGAGCCCGAAAAGCGCGGCATCTATGGCGGCGGCGTCGGCTATTTCTCGGCCGGGGGCGACATGGACATGTGCATCGCCCTGCGCACCGCGGTGCTCAAGGACGGCAAGCTCTACATCCAGGCCGGCGGCGGCGTGGTCCATGACAGCGACCCCGAGGCCGAATACCAGGAGACCGTCCACAAGGCCCGCGCCATCCGCAGCGCGGCGGAAAAGGCCGGCCTGTTCGCCCCGCGCGGAAACTGAACCCCGACGCCCGGCGGCGATTTTCCGCAACAGCGCGCGCCCTCTCTCCTCATCCCTGTTACCGGCCTGGCCTACTGCTCCGACGCCTTCGAATGCCTTTCAGGAGGCTGCCCTTACAGGTAATCCGACCTTTGCAGGCCGTATTTGGCCATCTTCTCGTTCAGGGTTCGGCGCGGCAGCATGAGCTCTTCCATGACATTCACGATCGAGCCCTTGTGGCGGCGCATGGTGTTGTCGATCAGCATGCGCTCAAAGGCTTCCACATATTCCTTCAGCGGCTTGCCCTCGGTGGTCATCACCGGCTGGGCTTCGTCGTGGTCGTTCATCAGGAGCGAAGAGATCGTCCCCGAGCCGCGGCGCGCCTGCAGTACCGCGCGCTCGGCGATGTTGATCAACTGGCGGATATTGCCGGGCCAGGGCGCCTGCAGAAGCTGGGCGGCCTCCTGGGCCGAGACCGTGGGCGCGGCGCAGCCGTATTCTTCGGCGAACTGATCGGCAAAGCGGGTGAAGAGCATCAATATGTCCTCTCCCCGCGCCCTGAGCGGGGGCAGGGTGATGCGCATGGCCGCGAGGCGGTAGAAGAGGTCAGGCCGCAGGCGGTCTTCCACCGTCTTGCCCTGCTCCTGCAGGTTGGAAATGGCGATCAGCCGGGTTTCCGCCGGGCTGCCCTGCTGGTTGATCCAGGCCAACAGGCGCGCCTGCAGGGGCTCGGGCAGGGCCTCGATGTCTTCCAGTACCAGGGTGCCGCCGCGGGCCTGTTCGATCAGCGGGATCTGCCCGCCCTCCTCCATCGGGCCGAACAGGGCGCGGCTCAGTTCGTGCTCCTCGCGCCCGGCGCAATGGGCAATCACGAATTCGCGCTTGCCCTTGGGGCCGACCGCATGCAGGGCATGGGCGACGAGGGTCTTGCCGGTGCCGGTCTCGCCGTCGATCAGCACATGGCCGTCGGCCTGGGCGATGTCGAGGATCTCCTCGCGCAGGCGCTCCATCACCGGGCTGGCGCCGATCAGCTTCTTCATGATCGTGGTGCCGTCGCCCAGGTCGCGGCGCAGGGCGCGGGCATCGAGCACCATGCGCCGGCGCTGGGTGGCCTTCTTGGCAAGTTCGGTCATCTGGTCGGGGTCGAAGGGCTTTTCGAGGAAGTCATAGGCGCCGATGCGCATCGCCTCCACCGCCATGGGCACATCGCCATGGCCGGTGATCATGATGACCGGCAGGGAACTGTCGAGGCTCATCAGTCGGCGCAGGAAGGCCATGCCGTCCATGCCCGGCATCTTGATGTCGCTGATCACCACGCCGGGATATTCCGGCCCCAGCCCCTTGAGCGCCTCTTCGGCCGAGGCGAAGGTCTCGGTATCGAAGCCCGACAGCGCCAGCCACTGGCTGATCGACTGGCGCATGTCCTTTTCGTCATCCACGATCGCGATTTTCATTGCCTGTGCCATGGCTCTTCCTCTGCTTGTCTGCCGCTTGTCTGCCCGCCTATTCCGCCGCCTGCCGGTTGACCGGCCTGTTCCCTTCCGGCGCCTCGTCATCCGTTCCGCCCTCGCCGCGCCAGACCGGCAGCTCCAGTTCGAAGACCGCGCCCCCGTCGCTGCCGTTGCGCGCGGTGAGGCGACCGCCGAAATCGTTGACGATCCCCGAGGAGATCGCAAGCCCCAGCCCGACCCCGTCGCCCGGTGCCTTGGTGGTGTAGAAGGGCTCGAACAGCTGGTCGAGATCCTCCACCCCGGCGCCATTGTCGCGCACCATGATCTTGGCCACCTCGCCGCCGGTCAGCAGGATGTCCACCTGCGGGGCCTCTACCGATTTGGTGGCGTCGATGGCGTTGCGCAAGAGGTTGATCAGCACCTGTTCCAGGCGCACCGGCTCGGCCATGACCATGACCGGCTCGCGCGGGATGTTGCGGGTGATGCGCACCCGGCGGCGAGG
>JALTZY010000036.1 GCA_027045905.1 Paracoccaceae bacterium | reverse complement strand
CGACCGGGCCGGGGAGCTTGACGCCAAGCGTGCCATCCTGCAGGGCACGAAGCTGGGGCTTGCATTGTAGCCCGGCGAAAGGGAGCCCGCGCGCATGTTCGTGACCACACTGGCCGCCGTCGCGGGCGGCCTCCTGCCCAGCTTCCTGCTCATCACCCTGGGCGGGCTGGTGCGCGCACGCCTGCCTGAAAAGGCCTGGATCGGCCTCGACCGGCTCAATTTCGAGATCCTGTTTCCGGCGCTGATCTTCGTCGCCGCTTCCAGCCGCCCGATCGAGCCTGCCGACATGGCCCGGACCGGCCCCGCGGTCTGGGCGATCATGGGGGCGGGGATGGCGCTGGGCTGGCTGGCGCGGGGTGCTGGGCCGGCGCGGTTTCTCGATTTTGCCGGCACCTGGCAGACCGCCTGGCGGTTCAATACCGCGCTGGCCTTTGTCGCCGCGGGGGCGTTGCCGCTGGCGGATGTGGCACAGCTGGCGGTGGTGATCGGGCTGGCGGTGCCTGTGGCCAATATCCTGGCGGTGGCGGCCCTGTCGCGGGGCAATGCGCTGGGGGTCGGCCCGACAATCCGGCGCATCGCGCTGAACCCGTTCCTGCTTGCCGCGCTGGCGGGGGGCGCGACCGGGCTGAGCGGGTGGCAGCCTCCCGCCGCACTACTCAGGCCCGTGCAGATGCTCGCACAGGCGGCGGTGCCGGTGGCGCTGCTGTCGATCGGCGCAACCATGGACTGGCGCGCCCTGGGACGGCTGGATCGGTTTTCCGGCGCGCTGGTGGCAATCCGCCTGCTGATCCTGCCCGCTCTGACCCTGGCCCTGTGCCTGCTGGCGGAGGCCGATCCGGCGTTTGCCCAGGTGCTGGTGCTGTTTGCCGCCCTGCCCACCGCCTCGGCGGCGCATGTGCTGGCGTCAAGCTTTGGCGCCGATCGCGGTCTGGTGGCGACCCTGATCGCCCAGTCCACCCTGCTCGCGGCGCTGACGCTTCCTGCCTGGCTGGTCCTGGCGGCGCTGGTTTTCCAAGGCTGATCCCCCATGCCGGTACGCTCCGAAACGCCGCCTCTCCGTGTTTCCCCGTCACGAACACTCCGCCTTATTACCCCCGTATTGTCCGCTTCCCATCACGATCTTGCCCGATTTGTCGCGCATACATTTCGCCGAGGGGCCTGACAGATTGTGAGAGAGAGTAATGGACCGATTGAGCGAAATGGAGGCCTTTGCCACGGTAGTGGACCAGGGCGGCTTTACCGACGCGGCCAAGAAGATGGGGATTTCCAAATCGGCCGTATCCAAGCATGTGTCATCCCTGGAGGCGCGACTGGGAGCGCGGCTGCTGAACCGGACCACGCGACGCGTAAGCCCGACCGAGATCGGGCTTGCCTATTACGACCGCGCCCGCAAGGTACTCAACGATGCCGGCGAAGCCGATGCGCTGGTCACCTCGATGCAGAGCGCGCCTTCGGGCCTGCTGCGCATCAGCGTGGCGACCGATTTCGGCGTCAACCACCTGAGTCCGGTGCTGGGAGACTTCCTGCAGGAATTCCCCGATATCTCGGTCAACATGGTGCTGAATAACCGCTACGTCGAACTGATCAGCGAAAATTTCGACATGGCGATTCGCGTCGGCGAGATGGAAGACAGCTCCCTTCGCGCGCGCAAGATCACCGAGACCACGCGGCGCATGGTCGCCAGCCCGGCCTATTTCCAGAAATACGGTCGGCCGATGCGCATCGACGACCTCAACGAGCACAAGCTCCTGCACTATTCCAGCCAGTCCTCGGGCAATGTCTGGAAGATCCCGGCGCCCTCGGGCGAAATCCGCCAGGTGCGCAGCGCCGGCTGGCTCAGCGTCAATGACGGCCAGTCCCTGCTCAATGCCGCGATCAGCGGGCTCGGGATCGCCTATCTGCCGAGCTTCCTCTATGCCGATGCGATGGAAAAGGGGCTGGTCGAAGACGCCATCCCCGACCTGCCGAAAGACATCCAGGGGATCTACGCGGTCTATCCGCCCGGCCGCTTCACCCAGCCCAAGGTACGGGCCTTCATCGACTTTCTGGTGCATGTCTTCGGCGACAAGGGGCCGGACAAGTGGTAGCGGCTGGCGCATACCGGGAGATGCTTGCCTGTAACGAGTGAGATCGGGGAGCGATCAAAGTGCACCGGCGCATCGGCACGGCTCTTGCGGGCTGGCCGGTGCGCCGTATGTTTTCGGTCACGGCTCACGGCCCGGCGGAAGTGATCACCGCTTCGACCCGGCGGTTGCGGGTACGCCCGTCTTCGGTCCGGTTGCTGTCCAGCGGCGAGAGGAAACCCACCCCCTCGGCGCTCAGCTGCGCTTCGGGCAGACCGTATTCGGCGATCAGGCGCTGGCGCACGGATTGCGCGCGCCGCCTGGAAAGGGCGACATTCAATTCCAGCGGCCCCTCGGCATCGGTATGACCGACAAGCGCGATACGCTGATCCGGGTGGTCGCGCAGATAATCCGCCAGCGCCGCGAGGCTGGCAAAGGGACCGGGACCAAGCGCGGCGGAGCCGGTCTCGAAGGAGAGGTCCGAGAGGACCGCGTGGCCGTTCTGCTCCAGCTGCGCCCCGATGGGGGTATCCGGGAGAGCCACCGCTTCGGCCGGCTCGGTCATGGTCGAGGTGACGGTGTCGCTCACCGCATCCGCCGCCAGCGTGCTGTCGGCCGGCGCGATCCGGGTGATCTGCACGAAGCCCGCGCCGGGCGAGGAGGACACCAGCAGCGCCACATGGGCCGGGGCGCCTTCGGTGGCCCTGCGCGCCAGCAGGTATCGGAAATCGCCGAGGTCCACATGCATCTTCGGCTCGCTCACCACGTCGAGGGCGAAGCGGAAGTCAAAGCCTCCGCAGGCCATATCGGCGCATTGGAACAGGACCTCGTAGCCCGCTTCCTTGAGCTGATCCGCGAGCATTTCCAGCAGCGCCCCGGTATCGCCCCCCTTGCCCGGCAGGCGCCAGGCTTCGGTCGTGATCCGCCCGCGCGCGGCGAGGCGCTCCAGCGCCCCTTCGCGCCAGGGCCCAGCGGCGATCCGGTGCGTGCCCGTCGCACCCGCCTCGCTGTAGGTGCGCTTGGCCGGGGCCGGCAGCGCAAGCTCTGCCCCGGCCAGCGCCCTGGCCGAAAGGACCAGCAGCACGGCGCTTGTGACGGCGCTTATGAGGGCCGGCAGCCGCACCTAGCGCGCCTGCTTGTGGTATTCCGGGTTCGGCTCCATGCCGGTGGCCGAGGCGACCCGGTTGGTCATGTTGAAGAAGCCGGCCACGGAAGCGATGTCGAAGATGTCGCGGTCGCTGAAACCGGCCGCGCGCAGGGCTTCGCGATCGGCCTCTTCGACCTCGGCACTGGCGCGGGTGAGCTTGACGGCGAAATCTAGCATGGCGCGCTCGCGTACGGTCAGATCGGCGACGCGGTAATTCATCACCAGCGCTTCGCCCAGCTCCGGGCGCCCCGAAAGCGCGCGCACCGCCGCACCATGCGCCACCTGGCAATACCAGCAGCGGTTTTCCGACGATACCGCCACCGCGATCATCTCGCGCTCGAGCTTGGAGAGGCCCGAGGGCCCGATCATCAGATCGTTATACATGGCAGTGAAGGCATCCAGCTTGTCGATGTCAAAGGCATAGGCACGCAGAACATTGGGCACGAGGCCCAGCTTTTCTTCGCACAGGTCGAAATATTTCCGCGTCCCGGCCGGCAGAGGCTCCACCGGCGGCAGGTCCAGCGCCGTGGGGGCTTTGGGCTTTTCGGTCATGGCTTGTCCCTTTCGGGCGTGAGGGGCGCCCTTCGGTAATGATAATGCCCCACAAGGCGCATTCCAAGGGCCGTGTAGAGCGGATTGGCGGCGTGGTTGCCGCGCGTCACCACCAGCGAAAAGGTCTCGGCCCCCTCGCCCGCGGCCCATTGGGCGGCGCGGATCAGCAGATTGCGCCCGGTGCCCCGGCGGCGCATGTGGGGCGCGACCTCAAGCGCATGCAGCATGGCGATACCCTCGTGAATGGCAACAAAGGCGACGCCCGCAGGCTTGTCCTCGGTGCGGCCGATCAGCGCGGTCTTGGGGAAGGGGGCGCGGGCCATGATCGCGAGGCGCTCGGGGCCGATCCCCGCCTCGGCCCAGATCTCGCGCATGATCGCCAGCGGCGGCCAGACCGGGATGCCGGAGGTGAGCGGCGCCTGCTGCCGGGCAAGCTCGCCCACCGGCATGGCGTAGATATTGACCGGATCGTTGAGCTCGTAGCCATGGACGGCAAGCATCCGGTCGAGGTGGTCTTCGCCCTCGCGCACCATGAAAAGCGGGGTCTGGCCCAGCGCGCGCATGGCGGCCTCGGCGGCGGGCAGGTCGGCCTCGGTGGTGGGCCAGTTCTCGGTCGCGGCATTCACCCGCTGGCCGCCGCCCGCGCCCTTGCGGATAGTCCAGGCCCCGACCTGACTGCGCGCCGCCGGCGGCCATGTGGCCTCGCAGACCTCGATCAGCCGGCGCGCGTCGGGCAGGGGGGCGGGGGCGCTCATGGCAGGGCTCCGAAGGTCTCGCGCAGATCGGCAAGCGCGGCGGCCACCGCCTGCGCGTCTCCCCCGCGCACCACAATATTGGCACCATAGGCGCCGCCCTCGAAAAACGGATAGGAGCCGATCGACACCCCCGTATGGCGCGCGGCGACCTGCGCCAGCGGCCCGGCGATCTCGCCCTCGGGCAGATCCAGGCGCAAGGTCTCGCTCAGGGCCGCCGCCCCCCCGCCAAGGCGCTCCAGGAGCCCGTCGAGCATGGCGCGAAACACTTCCGGCACCCCGGCCATCACATGCACGTTGCCGAGCGAAAAGCCCGGCGCGGTGGAAACCGGATTGTCGATCAGCGCCGCGCCTTCGGGGATGCGGGCCATGCGCTGGCGCGCCTCGTTGAACTCGACCCCCATCCGCTCGTAGCGCGCGGCCAGCAGGGCGCGAGCATCCTCGCGCACCGCCACCCGCGCGCCAAATGCCGCGCCGATCGCATCGGCGGTGATGTCGTCATGGGTCGGGCCGATCCCGCCGGAGGTGAAGACATGGCTGTAGCGCCCGGCCAGCGCGCGTACCGCCTCGCCAATCGCCGCCGCGTCATCGCCAATCATGCGCACTTCGCACAGGTCGATCCCCGCCTGCGCGAGCCTGCCGGCGAGGTAATGGGCATTGCTGTCGCGGGTGCGCCCCGAGAGGATCTCGTCGCCGATCACCAGCATGGCCGCGGTCGGGTTTGCCCCTGATCCCTTCATGCGCTTGCTCCTTTGCCCCTCCCGGTATAGGCCCCGGGCCATGCGCTTTCAAACCCCTCTTGTGCCCGCCCGCCTGATCCGCCGCTACAAGCGGTTTCTGGCCGATGCGACCCTTGAGGCGGACGGGCGCGAAGTGACCGCCCATTGCGCCAATCCGGGCTCGATGCTGGGCCTCGCCGCGCCGGGCACGCGCATCTGGCTCGAGCCCAACGACGACCCGAAGAAGAAGCTCAAATACGGCTGGCGGCTGGTGGATCACGAAAACGGCCACTTCACCTGCGTCGATACGTCGGTGGCCAACCGCGCCCTGCGCGAGGCCCTGCTGGCGCGCCGCCTGCCGGGACTGGCCACGTATGAAACCATCCGCGCCGAGGTGAAATACGGCGAGAAAAGCCGGGTCGATTTCCTGCTCTCGGACCCCGGCAGGCCCGACCTCTATATCGAGGTCAAATCGGCGACGCTGAGCCGCCGCCCCGGCCTCGCCGAATTTCCCGACAGCGTGACCGCCCGCGGCAAGCGCCACCTCGAAGAGCTCGCCGCCATGGCGCGCGCCGGCCACCGGGCGATGCTCCTCTACCTCGTCCAGCGCAGCGACTGCACCCGCCTCGACGTGGCCCGCGACATCGACCCGGCCTATGCGCGGGCCTTCGAGACCGCCCGCGCCGCCGGGCTGGAAGTGCTGGCCTATGGCACAAAGATCACGCCCGAAGCGGTGGAGGTGGCCGCCCCTCTAGCCTATGGCGCCTGAAATGCCTATCTGTATGCAAACAGCGATGGAACCCCTGTGGACAAGAAACGCATAAACCTCACCCGCGACGGCATCCGCCTGCACGAGCCCGAAGACTTCGCCGGGATGCGCAAGGCCGGGCGCGTGGCCGCCGATATCCTCGACCGCATCGCCCCGATGGTGCAGCCCGGCGTCACCACCGCCGAGCTCGACAAGGCCGTGGAAGAGATGGTGAACGAAGCCGGCGCCACCTCGGCCACGATCGGCTACAAGGGCTACAAGCATGCCACCTGCATCTCCATCAATCACGTCGTCTGCCACGGCATCCCGTCCGACAAGCGCATCAAGGACGGCGACATCCTCAATATCGACGTGACCGTGATCGTCGATGGCTGGTATGGCGATACCTCGCGCATGTATGTGGCCGGCAAGCTTAGCCGCAAGGCCGAACGCCTGATCCAGGTCACCCATGACGCACTGATGAAGGGGATCGAGCAGGTCCGCCCCGGCAAGACCTTCGGCGATATCGGCCACGCGATCCAGGCCTATGCCGAAGCGCACCGCTACTCGGTGGTGCGCGACTTCTGCGGCCACGGGCTGGGGCAGGTGTTTCACGCGCCGCCCAACGTGCTCCATTACGGCCGCCCCGGCACCGGCCCGGTGCTGCAGGAGGGGATGTTCTTCACCATCGAGCCGATGATCAATGCCGGCCGCCCCGAGACCAAGGTGCTGGCCGATGACTGGACCGCCGTCACCCGCGACAAATCGCTCTCGGCCCAGTTCGAACACTCGATCGGCGTCACCGCCGACGGCTGCGAAATCTTCACCCTGAGCCCCGCCGGCAAGTTTCACCCGACCTGGGGCTGAGCGGCCGGGCCCTACCCCGCCCCCGTACGCAGAAACGAAAGCGTGGTGGCCCCGTAAGCGCGGCTTTCCAGCAGCTTGGTCTGCGGAGGCGGAGTGATGGGCGCGCTCTCTTCCCAGACGATCAGCGCGCCGGGGGCGATCCAGCCGCCTTCCAGCGCCCGCGCCAGTGCCGCCTCGCCGAGCCCCGCGCCATAGGGCGGATCGAGGAAGATCAGGTCATGTGGGCTGCCGGGGCCGAGCCGGCGCGCATCGCGGGCGATCAGCCGGGTGTTTTCGGCCCGGCAGCGGCGGATATTCTCGCGGATCAGCGCCTGCGCCCGGTGCCCGTTATCGACAAAGGTCGCACTCGCCGCCCCGCGCGAGAGCGCCTCGAGCCCGAGCGCGCCGGTGCCGGCAAACAGGTCCAGCACCCGCGCACCGCTGATCGAATCGCCAAAGCGCCCGCCGGTGAGCATGGAAAAGAGGCTCTCGCGCACACGGTCGCCGGTGGGGCGCAGATGCGCGCCCGGATCGCCCTTGCCCAGGGCAGCCAGCCGGATGCCGCGAAACTGCCCGGCGATGATGCGCATCTACATCAGCACCCTGAGGTCGCTCTGCGGATCGGCCAGCGCGGCCTTGTCGGGGCTCTTGCCGGCCTCGATCAGCCGCTTGCCCACCATGTAGGCACGCGGATCGTTCATCGCCTCCACCGCCAGAAGCTCATCCCCGCGAAAATACCAGTAGCTCTCGGAGCCGGCCTTGGCGCCGGGGCGACGCACAACATCGTCATGGCCGGTATTGAGTCCGGCCATCTGCAGCTTCACGTCATACTGGTCCGACCAGAACCAGGGCTTCGCCACATAGGGCGCGCCGGCACCCAGGATGTTGGCCGCCACCGCCTCGGCGTGATCAATCGCATTGGGAACGCTTTCGAGCCGGATACGCCCGCCGCGATGAGGAAAGGATGCGCAATCGCCTGCGGCCCAGATATGAGGGTCGGACGTGCGGCCCATCTCGTCCACCGCAATGCCGTTATCGAGCTTGAGCCCCGCCGCCTCGGCCAGTGCCGTGGCCGGGCGCACGCCGATCCCGACGATGACGAAATCCACCTCGAGTTCGCTGCCATCGCTGAGCGCGGCCCCCTCCACGCGCCCCGTGCCGGTGAGCCGCTCGAGTCCCACGCCCTCGCGGATATCCACACCGTACGACTTGTGCAAAGCGCGAAAATAATCCGATGTCCGCGGCGCGGCTACCCGCTGCAATATCCGCTCGCCCGCCTCGACAAGCGTGACCGAAAGCCCCTTCTGCGCCGCCACCGCCGCCGCTTCCAGCCCGATATAGCCGCCGCCGACCACCAGCAGGCGGCGGCCCGGGGCGAATTCGGGCACCATCGCGTCGATATCGGCAAGCCCACGCACCACATGCACGCCCGCGAGATCGCCGCCAATGGGGGCCGGCAGGCGGCTCGGCATGGCACCGGTGGTCAGCACCAGCGCGTCATAGGCGAGGGTCTCGCCGGCAAGCGAGATTTGCCTTGCCACCGGGTCGATGCGATCGACCCGCTCGCCGAGGCGCAGTTCGATCCCGTGCTCGGCATAATATGCCTCGGGGTGCAGAAACAGCCGCTCGCGCGCCATCTCGCCCAGCAGGTAGGCCTTGGAAAGCGGCGGGCGCTGATAGGGGGGGAAGGGCTCTTCGCCGATCAAGGTAATCTCTCCGCCATGGCCCAGCGCCCGCAGCTTCGCCACCAGCGAAGCCCCGGCCTGCCCGGCACCGACAACCACGACCCGCTCCATCCTTCACCTCCCGCATGACCCAGGCCGACGATTGCCGCATTCCCGGCCCCGTCCACCCGCTCATTTGGCAAGACAGCGCGACCGGGCCCCGATTTTCGCAGAAAATCGGCCCGGTCGCACCGCCCGTGCTTATACGGCGGCGATCACACCGGCCAGCATCTCGCGCACCTGCCCGGCTACCCTGGACAATTCGTCATTGCCCACACCGGCCATCGAGGCCACCGGGTCCACCGCCGAGACCTCGATTCCGCCGTCCACCTCGCGCAGGATCACGTTGCAGGGCAGCATGGTGCCGATCTTGTTTTCCAGCCCGATCGCCTCCCAGGCCATGTTCGGATTGCAGGCGCCGAGGATCTTGTAGCCGGGCATGTCCTTGTCGATCTTCTTCTTCATCGTCGCCTTGACGTCGATCTCGGTCAGCACGCCGAAGCCCGCATCGGCGAGTGCCTTGCGGGTGCGGGCGTCCGCATCTTCCATGTTCGTACCTTCCAGAAGGCGGTCGATCGTGTAAGCCATGTTTCATCTCCTGTGTGTTGGTCTGGCTCCTATGTGGGGCAGCACCGGAGGAGCGTCAATCACCCCTGAGCCGATTGCCCGCGCGAAATGGTCCCATCTGCGCGAGGATCTCCATATCCTCTCCTACTGCCTCGGCCTCGGTGGCAACATATTCGGTCACTGCGGCACGAAACCGCGCATCGGCGATCCAGTGCAGCGAATGGGTGGTGACCGGCAGGTAGCCGCGGGCGATCTTGTGCTCGCCCTGCGCGCCGGCCTCGACGCGAGCGAGCCCGTGGGCAATGGCATAGTCGATCGCCTGATAATAGCAGAGTTCGAAATGCAGACAGGAATGGCGCTCCAGCGCCCCCCACCAGCGGCCGAACAGGGCATCGGCGCCGATGAAGTTCAGCGCCCCGGCCACCCATCGGCCCTCGCGCCGCGCCAGCACCAGCAGCATGTCCTCGGCCATCTTTTCGCGGGCAAGGTCGAAAAAGGCGCGCATCAGGTAGGGTCGGCCCCATTTGCGCTGGCCGGTGTGCTGGTAGAAGGCCCAGAAGGCCTCCATGTGCTCGGGGCCGATCGCCTCGCCGCTCAGCGTCACGATCTCGCCGCCAAAGCCCTGCGCCACGCGCCGCTCGCGGCGGATATTCTTGCGCTTGCGCGAGGAAAGCGCGGCGAGGAAGGCGTCAAAGTCGGCATATCCCCGGTTCGTCCAGTGATATTGCTCGCCGATCCGGTGCAGGAGCCCGAGCCGCTTGCCCGCCGCCACCTCCTCGCCGGTGCAGAAGGTCACATGCGCCGAGGAAAGCCCGTTATCCCCGGCCACCTGCACCATCGCGCGCATCAGCGCCGCCCGGCCCTCTGCCTCGCGCCCCGGCCGGCACAGGAATCGCCGCCCCGGCACCGGGGTGAAGGGCACCGCCACCTGCAGCTTGGGGTAATAGCGCCCGCCGGCGCGCGCCCAGGCATCGGCCCAGGCATGGTCGAAGACATATTCGCCCTGGCTGTGACTCTTGAGATACATGGGCGCGGCGGCGATCATCTGCCCGCCATCCCATGCGCTCAGGTAATGGGGCGCCCAGCCGGTGCCTTCTCCGACCGAGCCGCTCTCCTCAAGTGCGAGCAGGAAGCGGTGGGTAGTGAAGGGATCGGCCGGGCGCACCCCCGTCGCCCCTGCGCAGGCATCCCAATCGCGCGCCGCAATCTCGCTCAGGCTGTGATGCAGACGGATCTCGGGGCTCATGCTGGGATCGCGGGCAGATAGCCCTCGAAGGTCACGTTATCTGCGACTTCGCGCGCCCTGGCCTCGGCCTCGGCGCTGCGGATGGTCCAGCACAGGACCGGCAGGCCACTGGCCTTCAGCTCCGCCACGCGGGCGGCGTCCAGCGCGTCAGCCCGGTGGCTGATGAAGCTGGCGCCCAGCGCGGCCACGTCCGGTATCTCGCGCAATTCCTCCAGCCGGGCTTCGGCCACCGGCCAGTTTTCCGAGAGAAAGCGCCCGGTGGTCAGCCCCACCGGGATGCCCGGCATATGGGCGGCAAAATCGGCAACGCTGTGCGGGTTGAACCCCATCACCGCGACCGGGCCCTGATAGCCCACCAGCGCCTCGGCAGTGGCCTGGCCGAGCGCCCCCACATCCGGACCGAGCCCGCCGTCCTGGTCCTTGATCTCGATCAGCAGCGGCACCTGGCCCGCGACCGTTTCCAGCACTTCGGCGAGAGTCGGGATCACATCGCCATGGGTGCTGCCGGTGAGGGGGATCGCGCCCAGTTCGACCGCACTCTTGAGGCATACCGGCCCGCGCGCGCCGGTCAGCCTTTCAAGCTGGTAGTCGTGAAACACCATCGCCACCCCGTCGGCCGAAGGCTGCAGGTCGATCTCGATCGCGTAGCCCGCCGCACTCGCCGCGCGAATCGCGCTGAGGCTGTTCTCCGGGCGCCCGGCGGCGAGGTCGTGCAGGGCGCGGTGGGCGATGGGCAGGCGCAGGAAGTCGGGATGCAGGGTGGTAGTCGGGCTCATCTGATCTGGAAGATCCCCTCGATCTCGACCGCGACCCCGAAGGGCAGCGAGGCCGCCGAGACCGCCGAGCGCGCGTGCCGCCCCGCCTCGCCCAGCACTTCGACCATGAAATCGGACGCGCCATTGATCACCCTGGGCTGGTCGGTGAAATCGGCGGTGGAATTGACAAAGCCGGTGAGCTTCACCACCCGCACGAGGCGCTCGAGATCGCCCCCGCAGGCAGCTTTCACCTGGGCCAGCAGGCCAATGGCGCAGGCGCGGGCGGCCGCCGCGCCGGCCCCGGCATCCATATCATCGCCCAGCTTGCCGGTAATGAAAACGCCGCCGGCCATGGGTATCTGCCCGGAGACATGCACGATATCGCCCACCTGCACGAAGGGCACATAATTGGCGGCCGGCGCGGGGGCGTCGGGCAGGGTGACGCCAAGCGCGGCCAGGCGGGATTCGATGGTGGACATGGGTCTTCCTTTCAGGCCTCAGCGCGGAATCTGCCGCAAACGCTAGCTGGCGAGGCTGGTTTTCGCAAGCGCGCTGCGCTCAATTCTCGCGAAACGCCTTGTTGAAATATTCCGCCAAGGGCTTCACCAGATACGCCAGCGGCGTACGATCCGAAGTGCGGATGAAGGCATCCACCGGCATCCCGGGCACCAGGGTCACGCCCTCGGGCAGCTTGTCGGTTTCGCCCGCATCGAGGCGAATCTCCACCTCGTAATAGCGCATGCCGGTAGTCTCGTCGGAAAGTGCATCGGGCGAGACCGTCACCACCCGGCCCTGCAGTTCCGGTGTCGTGCGGCTGTCAAGCGCGGCGAAGCGCACCGCCACCTGTTGTCCGGCATGGACCTCGTCCACATTGATCGGGCTGATCCGGGCCGAAATCAGAAGCGGACGATCCTGGGGCACGATATAGAGCACGGGCTCGGCCGGGCGAATCACCGAACGCTCGGCGAAAACGCTGAGCGCCAGCACCACGCCGGAAACCGGTGCGCGGATGTCGAGCCGGTCAAGCTTCTGCTCGAGCGTGCGCAGGTTTTCGGCCATTTCCAGGCGCTTGACGCCAAGATCGCGCAGTTCGGTAATCGCGTCCTGACGGCGAACATCCTGCATTCGCAGGATCTCGATCTCGATTTCGGTAATGCGCCCCTCGAATTCGGCGCGCTGGGCCTGCAGGCGGCCCTGCTGACCCAGAAGCGAGGCCTCTTCACGCTGCAGTTCCAGCACCTTGGCGGCCTGAGTCAGGCCCTTTTCGAACAATGCCTGCTGGCTCTCCAGTTCGTCGCGGATCAGCGCCAGTTGCGCGGTCAGGGCGGTGGTCTGGGCGTCGATCCCCTCGATCTGGCTGCCGATCTGGCCGATACGCTTGCGCAGCTGTTCGATCTGCGAGGCCAGGGTGTCGCGACGGGCGCGAAACAGCCGCTCCTGCCCCTCGGTCAGAGCGCGCACATCGGGGCGGCTGTCGATCAGCCCGGTCAGTTCAGGAGGAAAGCTGATCGACTCGGCCCCGTCGCGCTCGGCTTCCAGC
This sequence comes from Paracoccaceae bacterium, assembly GCA_027045905.1. Taxonomy (GTDB): domain Bacteria; phylum Pseudomonadota; class Alphaproteobacteria; order Rhodobacterales; family Rhodobacteraceae; genus JAAEUB01. The sequence continues at coordinate 13,209 of JALTZY010000036.1, read as the reverse complement.
CGGGCGCTGCGAGCAAGGATCTCGAACAGCGTCGCCTCGGTGATATTGCGCTCCGAGACCAGTTCCGCCGGGTCCAGGCGGATCAGCACGTCACCGGCGGATACCAGGTCACCCTCCTGCACCTCGATGGCGAGGACCACGCCGCCGTCGGGATGCTGGACCACCTGCCGGTTCCGCTCGACCTCGAGCTGACCGGAAGCAATGACGGCCCCGGCGATATTGGCGGCAACCGACCAGGCACCGAAGCCGCCGACCAGCAGCAGGATGGTCAGCAGACCGATAATGACGTGGCGCCGAGCCGGAGCGGGCGGAGCGAGATCCGTGTCGTGCGTCATCAGGTAATCCCTCCGCTGCCCGGACCTGCGGCAGTGATCTGTCCGGCATTGCGCACGGTTCTGGCCAGAACCTCGTCGCGCGGGCCAAAGGCGCGCGCGGCCCCGCCATCGAGCACCAGGAGCAGGTCGCATTCCTGAATGGCGGCCGGACGGTGGGCCATGATCAACACCGCGCCTCCTGCCGCCTTGACCTGGCGAATGGCATCGTTGAGTGCCTGGCTTCCTTCGTTATCGAGATTCGAATTGGGCTCGTCCAGCACCACGATCACCGGCTCGCCATAGAGCGCGCGGGCCAGGCCGATGCGCTGCATCTGGCCGCCCGAAAGCATCCCTCCCCCGGTGGAAACCCGGGTATCGTAACCGTCGGGCAGGCGCAGGATCATCTCGTGGGCATTGGCCATGCGCGCTGCCTTTTCCACCGCCGCGTCATCGGGCTCGGCCGCGAGCTTGGCAATGTTTTCACGAATCGTACCGTCAAAAAGCTGCACCCGCTGCGGCAGATAGCCGATATGGGCACCCAGGGTTTCGGGCGGAAACTGATCGATCGCCGCACCGTCCAGGCGGATCTTGCCACCGGCCGGGCGCCAGACCCCGCAGATGGCCCGTGCCAGCGAGGACTTGCCCGCCCCCGAAGGACCGATCACCCCTAATGCCTGGCCGGGCTTGACCTCGAAACTGAGCAGCCGCACCGAAGCCTGGGACTGGCCCGGGGGCAGGATGGTGAGATTTTCCACCAGCATGTGGGCCCGCGGGCGCGACAGCGCCATGCGCGGAGCAGGCACCGGCACCTCACCCAGCAGTTCCAACAGGCGCCGCCAGCCGTGGCGGGCCTGCTCCACCAGCTGCCACTGGCCGATGACCTGGTCGATCGGGGCCAGGGCGCGCCCCATGAGGATGGAAGCGGCGATCATCGCCCCGGCGGTCAGTTCGCCGCGCAGCACCAGCCAGGCCGCCAGCCCCAGCATTGCCGATTGCAGGAATACGCGAAAGGTCTTCGACAGGGTAGAAAACAGCCCCCCCCTGTCGGCGAATTCGAGACCGGCTTCCCTGGCCCGCCGCCGGGCCTGCAGCCAGCGCTGGAAAGCGGCTTCCTGCATTCCCAGGGCGCGTACCATCTCGGCCTCGTTCCTGATCTGGAGCGCCTGCTGCTCGGCTGCGACCCCGGCCATGGTCGCCTCCTGCGCGGGAGCCCGGGTCAGTGCCTGATTGAGGATGGTGAACAGGATCAGCGCACTGCCGCCTACCAGTGCCAGGATACCCAGATAGGGGTGAAAGACGAGAATGCCGGCCAGGAAAAGCGGGCTGAAGGGGACATCGAACATGGCCGCAAAGACCGGAGATGCGACCAGGCGCTGCACCGCGTCCAGATCGCGCAGGGAATTGGCCACCAGGTCGGGGCGCGGCGACTGCGCCGCCCTGGCCAGCACCGCGTGAAACACCCGCCCCTCCAGCCTGGCCTGCAGCGCCGCGGCGATACGCGCCAGCACCCGGCCGCGCACATATTCGAGCACACCCATCGAGGCGAACAGAAATGCCATGAGGATCGACAGTGCCAGCAGGGTTTCCTCGCTGCGGCTGCCCAGTACCCGGTCGTAGATCTGCAGCATGTAGAGCGGGCCGGTGAGCATCAGCAGGTTCACGAATACCGAAAACAGCGCCGCCGCGCGCAGCAGCCACCGACTCTCGCGCCGCGCCCGACGCAGTTCCTCGCGCCCCTTCTGCAGCTGTGCCTCCTGTGCCATCATGCGATTGCTCGACCGTAAACCGTAATATGAACCGTGGTATGTCATGCCCTGCCGGAAATGCCCGACAACCTGCCCTTCCACGCCCTGTCACGCCTTTATTCGGGGGAAAGGGTGCCACCTTCGGCCGAATATTCGGTTAACCTGTCGCCTGTCGGCCACAAACGGGCGGGCAATTGCCTTTGGGGCTGGGCATCTACCCGACAATCCTTATGTGTTATACATAGCTGATTGAAACCGGATGTGAAGAAATACCCGCGATGAAATTCCCGCTGCCCATTCCCATCGCGCCGGTGCTGCTGGCCCTCGCGCTGGTCTCCGCCTGTACCGCTCCGCCGCCGCCAACCGGGATCAACGATCCCAACGAAGCAGTTAACCGCAAGGTACACGCATTCAACAAGGCCTTCGATTCGGCCTTCTTCGGACCGGCGGCCAATGCCTATGGCAAGGGTGTTCCGGAACCGGTGCGCGCGCGCATCCAGGACTTTTCCGCCAACATTTCCCTGCCCTCGCTGATCGTCAACCAGCTGCTGCAGGCCCGGCTGGACGATGCCGGGCACAATTTCTCGCGTCTGCTGCTCAATACCACCCTCGGCATCGGCGGGCTGTTCGACGTGGCCAGCGATGTGGGGCTGGAGGAACGCACCACAGATTTCGGCGAGACCCTGCATGTCTGGGGCGTGGGCGAGGGCAAATATGTGGTGATGCCCTTCTTCGGGCCTTCGACCAGCCGCGACGCAGTGGGAACGGTGGTGGATTTCTTCACCAATCCGCTGAGCTACACCCTGCCCGAGCCAGAGCGCTACACGCCCACCTTCGCCGCGATCGTCTCTCGCTTCGGCGACCGATATACCTATGGCGCCACCATCGACGATCTGATGTACAGCAGCGAAGACCCCTATACGACAATGCGTCTTTTCTACCTCGATGCGCGGCGCTATGAATTGAGCGGCGGAGAGAGCGGGGACGATCTCTATGACATTTACGAGGAAGCCTATGAATGATCCCTTTCACTGCCCTGATCGCCGCCGCCTGCTTGCCGGCCTCGGAGGCATGACGCTGCTGGCCGGCATCCTGCCTGCCTTGCCCGCTCTGGCCTTTTCTGGAGATGACGCCCGCAAGCTGATCGAGAAGGTGGTGGCCGATATCCAGAAGATCATTGATTCCGGCAAGTCCGAAAGCGCCATGCTGAAGGCCTTCGAGGGGATCTTCGAGCGCTACGGCGACGTGCCCGTGATCGGTCAGCTGGTACTGGGGGCCGACGGGCGCTCGGCCAGCGCGGCACAGAAACGGGCCTTTGCCAATGCGTTCAAGATCTACATCTCCCACAAATACGGCCGCCGCTTCCGCGAGATGATCGGCGCCCGGATCGACATCGGCAAGGTGCGCAAGGTCAAGCGCTTCTTCGAGGTTACCACCATGACCCACCTGCAGGGCCAGGCCCCCTTCGAGGTGGTCTATGTGGTGTCGGAAAAGACCGGGCGCTTCATCGACATGAAGATCGAGGGAATCAGTCTGATCAAGTCCGAACGCGCCGAAATCGGCGCCATGCTCGACAGGCGCAGAGGCGACCTGGACAAGCTGATCGCCGATCTGCGCAAGATGTGACGGATGCGTCCCGTTGCCGGCCTCCCGGCAGGCGGGTAGGCTGGCGGGGAATTTGCGAGAGGTGAGGCCGATGCAGGCACCAGGCTGGGAAGGCATTCTCGACGAGGGCGAAAGGATCCTCTGGCAGGGGCGCCCCGATACCCGCCTGCGGCTGAAGCCGACCAGTCTCGTCGGCATGGCCTTCGGGGCCAGCTTCGCCGGCTTCGCCCTGTTCTGGATGATCATGGCCGCCCAGGCCGGCGGGGGGTTCTGGATGTTCGGGCTGCTGCATTTCGCCATCGGCCTGGCCATCGCCCTCGGCCCGCTCGTCTGGGATCCGTTCCGGCGCAGCCGCACCTGGTACACGCTTACCGACCGCCGGGCCTTCATCGCCACCGACCTGCCGCTGCAGGGCAAGAAACTGAAAAGCTACCCGATCGACGAAGACACCCCGCTGGAATTCACCCCCGGCGAGCCGGCCACCGTCTCCTTTGCCCGGGAAACCCGCCGCGGCAACAAGGGGCGGCGCTACACCGTCAGGATCGGCTTCGAGCGCATCCCCGACGGCGAGCATGTCTATCGCCTGATCCGCGACATCCAGCGCAAGGACCGCGAGGCAAAGGAGCTGACATGACCACCCTTTTCGCCAACGCCAATCTGATCGACCCCGAGGCCGGGCGCGAGGGGGCGGGCTGGTTGCTGGTGGAGGGGGGGCGGATCGTGGGCTCCGGCGCGGGCGAGGTGCCTGAGGCCGGGGAGGTGATCGACTGCGCGGGCAGGTGCCTGGCGCCGGGGATCGTGGATATCGGGGTCAAGGTCGGCGAGCCGGGCGAGCGGCACAAGGAGAGCTTTCGCACCGCAGGCGCCGCGGCGGCCGCCGGCGGCGTCACCACCATGGTGATGCGCCCGGACACCACGCCCGCCATCGACACGCCGGAAACCCTCGCCTTTGCCAGCGCACGCGCGCGCGAGGCGGCGCCGGTCAATGTCCATGCCATGGCCGCGCTCACCAAGGGGCGGGCAGGCGCCGAGATGGTGGAGATCGGCTTTCTCATGGATGCCGGCGCGGTGGCCTTCACCGATTGCGACCGGGTGGTGGCCGATACAAAGGTCTTCTCCCGCGCCCTCACCTATGCCGCGAGCCTTGGCGCGCTGGTCATGGCCCATCCGCAGGAGCCCGGCCTTTCGCGCGGAGCCTGCGTGACCTCGGGCAAGTTCGCCACCCTGCGCGGCCTGCCCGCCGTCTCGCCCGTGGCCGAGCGCATGGGGCTCGAGCGCGATCTGGCGCTCATCGAGGCCACCGGCGCGCGCTACCATGCCGACGCCCTTTCCACCGCCGCCGCCCTGCCGGCGCTTCGCCGCGCCAGGGCCGCCGGGCTGGACGTGAGCGCCGGGGTCAATATCCACCACCTGACGCTGAACGAGTTCGACGTGGGCGATTACCGCACCTTCTTCAAGCTCAAGCCCCCCCTGCGCAGCGAAGACGACCGGCGTGCCATGGTCGAGGCCATCGCCGAGGGGCTGATCGACGTGATCTGCTCGATGCACACGCCGCAGGACGAGGAAAGCAAGCGCCTTCCGTTCGAGGAAGCGGCCAGCGGCGCGGTCGGACTGGAAACGCTGCTGCCCGCAGCGCTGCGCCTTTATCACGCCGGCGCTCTCGACCTGCCCACGCTCTGGCGGGCGCTGAGCCTGAACCCGGCGCGCCGCTTCGCCCTGCCCGGCGGCAGCCTCGCGCCGGGCGCGCCCGCCGATCTGGTGCTGTTTGACAAGGACGCGCCCTTCGTGCTCGACCGCTTCAAGCTGCGCTCCAAGTCCAAGAACACCCCCTTTGACGAAGCCCGGATGCAGGGCCGGGTGCTGGGCACCTGGGTTGCGGGCAGGCGGGTATTCGGGGGCAACGAGGAGGGGAGCGCCGATGCTGCCTGAGATCACCACCCCCCCGGCAACCCTCGCGCTGGTGGCGCTGGGCGCCTACCTGCTGGGGTCGGTGCCGTTCGGAATCGTCATGGCACGGCTGTTCGGGCTCGGCGACCTGCGCGCCATCGGCTCGGGCAGCATCGGGGCCACCAACGTGCTGCGCACCGGAAGCAGGCTCGCGGCCCTGCTGACGCTGATCGGCGATGCGGGCAAGGGCGGCTTCGCGGTGCTGCTCGCGCGCGCCTCAATCGGTGCCGATGCGGCCGAGCTGGCGGGATTCGCGGCGGTATTCGGCCATTGCTACCCGATCTTCCTGCGCTTTCGAGGCGGCAAGGGGGTGGCGACGTGGTTCGGCACGCTCTGGGCGCTCTCCTGGCCGCTGGGGCTGGCGGTATCGACAACCTGGCTGGCGGTGGTCGCCGTCACACGCATCTCCTCCACCGGAGGTCTCAGCGCCGCGACGCTCTCGCTCCTCTGGGGCTGGTGGCTCGCCGCCGACGCATCGCTCGCGCTCCTCGCCGCGCTGGCGGTGCTGATCTTCTGGCGCCACCGCTCCAACGTCGCCCGCCTGCTGGCAGGAACGGAGCCGCGGATCGGGCAGAAATAGCCCTCAGCGCCAGTCGAAAAACCCCTCGCCCGCCTGTGTCAGCAGATCGCGCGCGAGCGCCGCGCCCATGGCGGCGGCGTCGCTCACCGGGCCGCTGAGCGTGCCGGCAATGGCCTCGCTGCCATCGGTGCGGAGGATCTCGCCGCTGAGGCGCAGGGTGCTGCCCTCAAGCTCCGCCAGACCGGCAATCGGCGTCTGGCAGGAGCCATCGAGCGCGGCGAGAAAGGCGCGCTCGGCGGCAAGGCGCTGACCGGTCTCCTCGTGGTGAATGGCCGCGATCAGGGCACCGGTGGCGCTGTCGCCCGCGCGATGCTCGATGCCGATCGCCCCTTGCGCCACCGCTGGCAGCATCTCGCCCGGGTCAATGGCGCTCCTGGGTACATCCTCCATCGCCAGTCGGTTGAGCCCGGCCATGGCGAGGAAGGTCGCCTCGGCCACGCCCTCACCGAGCTTCTTCAGCCGGGTCTGCACATTGCCGCGAAACTCGACCACGCGCAGATCGGGCCGCCGGTTCAAGAGCTGCGCGCGCCGGCGCAGGGACGAGGTGCCCACCGCCGCGCCTTCGGGCAGATCGGCGAGCCCGCCATACCGGAGGGAGACGAAGGCATCGCGCACATCCTCGCGCGGAAGATACGTGGCCAGCACCAGGCCTTCGGGCTGCTCTACCGGCATGTCCTTCATCGAATGCACGGCAATGTCGATCGCGTCCGACAGAAGCGCCTCTTCGATTTCCTTGGTAAACAGCCCCTTGCCGCCGATCTCCTTCAGCGGGCGGTCCTGCACCCGGTCGCCGGTGGTCTTGATGACAATGACGCGAAAGGCGTCCTCGGGCAGGCCAAAGGCTTCCATCAGCCGGGCGCGGGTCTCATGCGCCTGGGCGAGGGCGAGGGGAGAGCCGCGAGTGCCGATCCTTAGCGGGCGTGCGGGGCAGGGCAGGGCAGTATCCATGCCCCCGTTTAGCCGCGTCAAATCGGCGTGGCAACGGCTGTCTGCTTGACTTCCTGCCGCAGAGGGCTGACCTAGACGGCAGCGAAAGGATGACCAGATGACCAAGAAGCTCTTGCGCGCCCTCGCCGGCGAAACCCTGCCGACCCCGCCAATCTGGATGATGCGCCAGGCCGGGCGCTACCTGCCCGAATATCGCGCAACGCGGGCCAAAGCCGGCGATTTCCTGACGCTGTGCTACACGCCGGATCTGGCCGCCGAAGTGACGCTCCAGCCGATCCGCCGCTATGGTTTCGACGCGGCGATCCTGTTTGCCGATATCCTGCTGGTGCCCCAGGCGCTGGGGGTGGACCTGTGGTTTGCCGAGGGCGAGGGGCCGCGGCTTTCGACGGTGACGACGCCGGGCGAGGTAGCGGCGCTGAAGCCGGCCGAGGCGATCCACGAGCCCCTCGCCCCGGTCTATGAGACCGTGCGCATCCTTGCCCGCGAACTACCGGACGAGACCGCGCTGATCGGCTTTGCCGGCGCGCCCTGGACCGTGGCCACCTACATGATCGCCGGGCGCGGCACCCCGGATCAGGGCCCGGCGCATGCGCTGAAGGCCGCCGACCGCGCCACTTTCGACGCGCTGCTGGCGCGCCTCACCGCGGCGACGATCGAATATCTCTCGGCCCAGATCGAGGCCGGGGCCGAGGTGGTGAAGCTGTTTGACAGCTGGGCCGGCTCGCTCAGCGGCGCGGATTTCGAGGCCTGTGCGGTGGCCCCCGCGCGCGAGATCATCACCGCGCTCAAGGGCCGTCACCCCGAGGTGCCGGTCATCGCCTTCCCGCGCGAGGCGGGCGCGGGCTATGCGGGCTTTGCCAGGGCGACAGGCGCCGATTGCGTGGCGCTGGATAATTCGGTTTCGCCCGAATGGGCGGCGGCGCAGGTGCAGGTGGATGGCTGCGTGCAGGGCAATCTGGCGCCGGGGCATATGGTCACCGGCGGACAGAAACTGGTGGACGAGACCCGCGCCATCGTCCGGGCATTCTCCGGCGGGCCGCATATCTTCAACCTCGGCCACGGTATCACCCCGGACGCTGACCCGGGCAACGTGGCGCTGATGGTGGAAACCGTGCGTGAAAGCCGCTCCGCCTCATAGCGGAACCGGGGCGGCGGGCGACCGATTTTTCTGCAAAAACCGTATCTCCGGCGGGGTTTTGCAGAAGTGCGAAGGCAGCGGCTCCGGTGATCGGGAGGGCGGGTTACAGGATGCCTTCGCCGGCCTCTTCCAGCGGGATCCCCAGGGCTTCGAGCCCGGCTTCCAGGTAATCGGCCAGCAGGGCCATACCCAGCAGGTAATCTTCGGTCGGCGTGGTGCGCTCGGCCCGCGCGGTGGCGATGGCCTCCTCCAGTTCACTCGCATCGAACGTATCGCGCCCGATCCAAGCGATGGCGACGAGGCTTGCCTGTTCATCCCGGTTCATATCGGCGATATAGGTGCGCAGTTCGGTCTCGGTAGCATCGGAAGAGCGGCTTTCGAGGATCGTGTCGGCATCGGCGTCTTCGCCCGGCATGTCCCAGCGGGCAACCTTGGTGCCAAGCTCGCGGGCGCGCAGGATCACCCGGGCAACCTTTCGTGGACTGATTTCCAGCATCGCGATTCCCCCTTGGCACATCCTGCCAAAAGGGCGGGTCTGGGGGAAGGGTCAATCGCCCTTCTGGCCTGTCAGCGAAGCGATCTGCGCGGCCTCTTCGCCGGGGATTTCCTCGAAATCGAAAGCCTCCAGCCGCCGTGCCCGCCCACCGGCCTTGCGGGCCGAGATGGTGATCTCCTCGATATCCTTGCTGGCCTGCGAGAAGTGGCGGTTGAGATTGCCGACCCGGGTTTCGAGCCGCTCCACGTCCCCATGCAGCAGTGCCAGTTCGCGGCGGATCGCGCCGGCCTGGGCGCGCATGCGGGCGTCTTTCAGGATCGCGCGCATGGTGTTCAGCGTGGCCATGCAGGTGGTGGGCGAGACGATCCAGACCCGCGCCGCAAAGCCCTCGCGCACGATCTCGGGGAAATTGGCGTGAAGCTCGGCATAGACCGCCTCGGAGGGCAGGAACATCAGCGCGCCGTCGGCGGTTTCGCCCTCGATGATGTAGCGCTCGGATATGTCACGTATATGCTTGCGCAGCGCTGTGCGCATGGCGCGTGCGGCTTCGGCAAGCTCCTGCTCGCTGTCGGCCCGGCGCAGGGCCTCGTAGGCTTCGAGCGGGAATTTGCTGTCGATCACGATCGGCCCCGGTGGATTGGGCAGGTGGATCAGGCAATCGGCGCGCCTGTTGTTACCAAGCGTCGCCTGCATCGTGTAGCTGTCGGCCGGCAGTGCCTTGGAGACGATATCGTGGAGTTGGATCTCGCCAAAGGCACCGCGGGTCTGCTTGTTGGACAGGATGTCCTGCAGGCTGAGCACGTCGCCCGAGAGCTTCTCGATATTGTGCTGGGCCTTGTCGATGGCAGCGAGGCGCTCCTGCAACTGGGTCAGACTTTCGGTGGTCTTGAGCGCCGAGCCGGCGAGGCTTTCGTTGAGCCGGGCCTGCATCTCGGCAAGCGCCCGGGCGGTGCGCGCGGCATTGTCGTGCAGGCGGTCCTGCATCTCGCGCTGCACGGCGGCGAGGCGCGCTTCCATCGCCCCCACCATCTGCGCCTGGGCGCTGGCCTGGCTTTCGGACACCGTGCGCAAACTGCCCGAAAGCCGCTCCTGGCCCTGGCCCAGCACCTCCACCGCGCGGCCGAGCCCGCCCATCTGCCGAGCAAGCTCCTCGGCAAACGCGGCCGAGCGCCCGGCGCGGCGGGTGGATAGGATCAGCAGGATCACCACCAGCAGCACCAGCGCGCCCACCCCCAGCGCCGCCAGCACCGGCGGATCGCTCCAGGCATATGTCTCAGCGCCGATGGTGATCATGTGCGACCGAACAGCCGCTCGATATCGGCGAGCTTCAGCTCCACATAGGTGGGGCGGCCATGGTTGCACTGGCCGGAATGGGGCGTGGCCTCCATCTCGCGCAAGAGCGCGTTCATTTCCTCGGCCGTCATCCGCCGCCCGGCGCGCACCGAGCCGTGGCAGGCCATACGGCTCAGCACCGCTTCGATGCGCGCGGCAAGGCTGAGGCTCTCGCCCTGATCGGTGAGTTCATCGAGGATGTCGGCGAGCAGGGCGCTGGCATTGACCGGGCCGAGAATGGCAGGCGTCTCGCGCACGGCAATGGCGCCGGGGCCGAAAGGCTCGATGCCGAGGCCGAGGCGGGCGAGATCGTCGGCAATGGCGAGCAGGCGGGTGGCGTCGTCAGCCGAAAGCTCGACGATCTCCGGGATCAGCAGCGCCTGGGCGGCGACGCCGTTTTCGGCCATCTGGCGCTTGAGGCGCTCATAGACGAGGCGCTCGTGGGCGGCGTGCTGATCGACGATGACCATGCCGGTTTCGGTCTGGGCGATGATGTAGTTTTCGTGGATCTGGGCACGCGCCGCCCCCAGAGGCAGGCGCTCGCCCGTCGGCTCGGCGGCCTCGCCGGGGTCGGGCGCGGGCTCGAAGCGGGCCGAGGGAAGGGCGGTCTCGGCAAAGCCGGGCGTGGCCGGGTGAGCCGGACGCTGCATCTGGTATGCGGTGGTCAGGGCCTGCTGGCCGGGGCGCGGATTGACGGGCGTGCCGGGGCGCGCCTCGGGCCGCATGGCGCCGAGAACCCCGGCGGCGACGGTGGTCGAAGCCCGGTGCCCGGCCTCGGCCAGCGCGTGGCGCAGGGCCGAGATGATCAGCCCGCGCACGACCCCCGGCTCGCGAAAGCGCACCTCTGCCTTGGCCGGGTGCACGTTCACATCCACCAGATGCGGATCGCAGGAAAGAAACAGCGCTGCGGCCGGGTGGCGGTCGCGGCTGAGAAAGTCGAAATAGGCCGCGCGCAGCGCCCCGGTCAGCTGCTTGTCGCGCACCGGGCGGCCATTGACGAACAGATACTGCGCCACAGCCGCCCCGCGCGAATAGGTGGGCAGCGCCGCAAAGCCGGTAAGGCGGAAGCCCGCGCGGCTGGCGTCGATCCTGAGCGCGTTTTCGGCGAATTCGCGCCCGAGGATGCGCGCAAGCCGCCCCGACAGCGCGTCGAACATCTCGCCGCTCTCGGGCTCGGCGCGAAACAGCACGCGCCCCTCGCCGCCGCCGGACACATCGCTGAGGGTGAAGCCCACGCCGGGCTCGGCCATGGCCAGCCGGCGCACCACGTCGCCAATGGCACGCGCCTCGGCGCGGTCGGAGCGCAGGAACTTGAGCCGCGCGGGGGTGGCCTGAAACAGGCCGCGCAACTCCACGATGGTGCCCTTGCCGAGCGCGGCCGGGGTGACCTCGCCCATGCGCCCGCCATCGACCCTGAGGCGCGCGGCCTCGTGGCCCTCGGCGCGCGAGGTGATGGTGAGGCTGCCCACCGCACCGAGCGAAGGCAGCGCCTCGCCGCGAAAACCGAATGTGTGGATATCGAGCAGGTCGCTACCGTCGATCTTGCTGGTCGCGTGGCGGCTAAGCGCCAGCGGCAGGTCGCCCGGCGCCATGCCGCAGCCGTCATCCGTGACGCGGATCAGCGTCTTGCCGCCATCGGCATAGGCCACGTCGATGCGCCGGGCACCGGCATCGAGCGCGTTTTCCACCAGCTCCTTTACCGCCGAGGCCGGGCGTTCGACCACCTCGCCGGCGGCGATGCGGTTGATCGCCGCTTCGTCAAGCTGGCGGATAACCGGGCGCTTCGGGGCTATCTTGGGGCTGGCTGAGGACATGCCACAATCTCTAGCATGTCCGTACCCGATTCGCCCATGGGAAAAGCCGCCGCGCTACTGGCTGCTTTCCACCCCCTCGGGGCGGCCGACCACCACGAAATGCAGCGCATCGGGGCGGTATATGCGCGCCGCGACCCGGTTCGCCTCCTCGAGCGTGATCGCGCGGATCAGGTCATTGCGCTCACGGACATAGCTCGCCGGCAGGCCGATCATCTGCATCCCGACGAGGATGTTGGCGATCGGCCCGTTGCCGTCAAAGCGCAAGGGATAGGCGCCGGTGAGGTAGGTCTTGGCGTCGTCGAGCTCTTCCTGCGTGATCCCTTCGCGGGCGATCTTCTCCCATTCGGCGCGCACGAGATCCAGCGCCTCGGCCACCTTGTCGTTGGAGCTGTTGAACACGCCCAGCACCTCCTCGCCAAACAGGCCCGACACCAGGTAGCTGCGCACGCCGTAGGTGAGGCCCCGCTTCTCGCGCAGCTCGTCCATCAGGCGCGAGCCGAAATTGCCGCCGCCCAGGATGGTATTGACCACATAGGCGGTGATGAAGTCGGGATCGTCGCGCACGATGCCCTCATGGCCGAACTGCACCACCGATTGCGGCGTGTCGAAATCGACCACGGTGACGCCGCCCTCCAGCGCATAGCCCGCGCGCGCGGGCATCGGCGCGCCGGTCGCGGGCAGGTCACCAAGGAGGCCGTCGAGCAGCACGCCAAGCTCCTCGGCGGTGATGTCGCCCACCGCGGCGATATACAGCCGGTCGCGGGCGATGGTGCGCCGGTATGCGTCGAGAATGTCGGCGCGGGTGAGGGCGCTGACGCTCTCGGTCGTGCCGCCGTAATAGTCGCCATAGGGGTGGCCCGGGAAGGCCAGCGCGTCAAAGGTGCTGCCGGCGATGGCGTCGGGGTCGGTCCGGCGCGAACGCAGGTAGGTCAGCACCTGCCCGCGCACCCGCTCGATCGCGTCCGCATCGAAGCGCGGCGCGGTGAGCGCCAGCTTCAGCAGCGCCACCGCCTGGGCGCGGTTTTCGCTGAGAAACTGCGCCGAGACGCTCAGCGCGTCATCGTCCACGTCGAAACCGTAGGAGGCGGCGAGGCTTTCGGCGGCTTCGGCGAAAGCCCGCGCATCGAGCTCACCCGCACCTTCTTCCAGCAGGCCGGTCATCAGGCTGATCGCCCCGCGCTTGCCCTCGGCCTCGAGCGAGGCGCCGCCCTTGAAGCGGATTTCCAGCGCCAGGAAGGGGATCGAGTGCTCTTCCACCAGCCAGGCGGAGATGCCGCCGGGGCTGGTGGA
>JALTZY010000035.1 GCA_027045905.1 Paracoccaceae bacterium | reverse complement strand
AAGGTCGAGAGCTCTTGATTGCGCGGTTGGAGCGCGGGGAACATCCGGGCGACGTGGCCTGCGCCATGGGGCTCAGCGCGCGCGCCGTTTACAAGTGGTGCACGAGGTATCGTGAAGAGGGGCTGGCGGGTCTCCGGGGGCGGTCCTCGCGGCCCCGGTGCAGCCCAGCCCGAACCGCCGCGCCATCCGGGCGAGGTGCTGGCGCGCGACTACATGGCCCCGCGCGAACTGAGCATTCGGGAACTGGCGGCCGAAAGCGGGATCGACGCGCCGGTGCTGGAAGCGCTGCTTGCGGGCAGGCGGGCGGTGGACAGCGAAATCTCGCTGCGCCTGGCGCGGGTATTGGCCACCGAGCCGGGCTTCTGGATGCCGTTGCAGGTGGAATGGGATCTGGCGCGGCCCCCGCGCAGGCAGGCTGAGCCGGCAGGTCCGGCAGGCGGGCCGAGGGGGCTTGCCCCGCGCCCCCCGCGCGGGCTATCAAGCGGCTCAGGAAACCGAGAGAGCAGGGGGCAGGCAATGCGTCGGGTCGTCATTACGGGTCTGGGGTTGGTCACGCCGCTGGCCTGCGGGGTCGAGGAGACCTGGCGGCGGCTGCTCGCGGGCGAATCCGGGGCCGGGCCGATCACCCGCTTCGATCCGAGCGACGTGCTGACCAAATATGCCTGCGAAGTGCCGCTGGGCGACGGCACCGGCGGCAGCTTCAACGCCGATGACTGGATGGCGGCCAGGGACCGGCGCAAGGTGGATGACTTCATCCTCTACGGCATGGCCGCCGCCGAACAGGCAGTGCGCGATGCCGGCTGGATGCCCGAAGACGAGGAGGCCAGGTGCCGCACCGGGGTGATGATCGGCTCGGGGATCGGTGGTCTCAATTCCATCGCCGACAATACGCTGATGGTCGAGGCGCGCGGCCCGCGCCGGCTCAGCCCCTTCTTCATCCCCGGCGCGCTGATCAACCTGATCTCGGGCCAGGTCTCGATCCGCTACGGATTCAAGGGGCCGAACCACGCCGTCGCCACTGCCTGCGCCACCGGGGCGCATGCGATTGGCGACGCGGCGCGGATGATCATGCTCGGCGATGCCGACGTGATGGTGGCCGGCGGCGCCGAGGCGGCGATCTGCAAGATCGGCATCGCCGGGTTCAACGCTGCCAAGGCGCTCTCCACCAAGCGCGCCCACGAGCCCGAGGCCGCAAGCCGCCCCTATGACGAGGACCGCGACGGGTTCGTCATGGGCGAGGGAGCGGGTATGGTCATCCTCGAGGAACTCGAGCATGCCCGCGCCCGGGGCGCGCGCATCCATGCCGAGCTTCTGGGCTACGGCATGTCGGGAGATGCCTATCACATCACCGCGCCCTCGGCCGATGGCGAGGGGGGCTACCGGGCCATGGTCGCGGCGCTCAAGCGCGCGGGTCTGTCCCCGCAGGCGGTGGATTACATCAATGCCCACGGCACCTCGACCATGGCCGACACGATCGAACTGGCGGCAGTGGAGCGCCTGCTGGGCGATGCGGCGGCGCGCGCCACCATGTCTTCGACCAAGAGTTCGATCGGCCACCTGCTGGGGGCCGCCGGGGCAGTGGAGGCGGTGTTCTGCGTGCTGGCGATCCGCGATCAGGTGGCCCCGCCGACGATCAACCTCGACAAGCCCGCCGTCACGCCGAAGCTGAACCTCGCCGCCAAGGCAAAGCACGAGCGCGAGATCCGGGTGGCGATGTCCAACTCGTTCGGCTTCGGCGGCACCAATGCCTGCCTGGTCATGGGCAGGGCGCCCGAATGATGTGGCGCAATATCGCCTCCAATGCCCTGACCCTGCTGATAGTCGCGCTGGTGGTGCTGGGCGGGGCCATCGCCTGGGGCCAGCGGCAATATACGGATCCCGGGCCGCTGGCCGAGGCGGTCTGTCTGAAGGTCGAGCGGGGCGCGAATTTCACCCGGCTTTCCGAGCAGCTCGAGGGACTGGGGGCGATTTCCCACCCCTCGATCTTTCGCATGGGGGTGCAATACAGCGGCAGGACGCGGGATCTCAAGGCCGGCTCCTTCCTGCTGCGCCCCGGCGTTTCGATGGCCGAAATCACCGATATCGTTACCGGCGGCGGCGCTTCCACCTGCGGCAGCGAGATCGTGCTGAGAATCGGGGTCGGGCGGGTGCAACTGCGAGTGCGCGAGTTGGATCCGGCCACGGAGCGCTTCGTCACACGCGCCGAATTCAGCCCCGGCGAAGGGGAAGTACCGCCCGATTACAGGCGCCTGCGCGACGAACCCGGAACCCGGTACCGCATCGCCATGGCCGAGGGAGCGACGGTGTGGCAAGTGGTCGAAGGACTCCGGCAGGCGGAGTTTCTGAGCGGCGAGGTGGAGAGCCTGCCGATGGAGGGAATGCTGGCGCCGGATTCCTACGAGGTGACGGCAGGCGCCGACCGCGGGGAACTGGTGGCAAGGATGGTCGCGGCCCAGGAGGCGATCCTCGCCGAGGCTTGGGCCAACCGCGCCGAGGGCCTGCCCTACGAGACTCCGCTCGAGGCCCTGACCATGGCCTCGATCGTGGAAAAGGAAACCGGCCTCGCCGAGGAGCGCGCGCTGGTGGCCAGCGTCTTTGTCAACCGTCTGCGCAGGGGAATGCCGCTGCAGACCGACCCGACGGTGATCTACGGGATCACCGGGGGGCGTTCGGTGCTGGGGCGGGGTCTGCGCCAGAGCGAACTGCGCGCCGAGACGCCTTACAATACCTATGTGATCCCTGGCCTGCCGCCGACACCGATCGCCAATCCCGGCAGGGCGGCGATAGAGGCGGCGCTGCACCCGGCGGACAGCGAGTATCTCTTCTTCGTGGCCGATGGGAGCGGGGGCCATGCCTTTGCCACCACGCTCGAGGAGCATAACCGCAACGTGGCCGCCTGGCGGGCAATCGAGGCCGAGCGGGAGCGGGGCAACTGAGAGCGGCCTCGTCGCCTGGTATACTCTGCCGTCTGGCGGCAAGGCCGCGCGCGGGAGTGCCGCACTGCAAGGTGGCCTGAGGGGGGGCAGGGCTGGGGCGGACCCAGGAATGTTCGCGCGGGGGCCGCGAGGAGTTTTCCGATGCGTCGGGCGCGGGTTTCGGGCTTCCTGCCCTCGAGCACATGGTCGATCCAGCGCCTGGGTGGCTGGGCAGCATGGCGTTCCACCGCTCGGCGAGGCCGGCCCGGATGATGGCCTCGAGGATGGCGGATTCTTCCGGGGTTGGGGTTTTCATGGTGCGTATCCTTTTGCCGGATAACAGGGCCGATATTACACTTTATGCAAACGTTGTTTGAACCACTCCGTCAATGCATCAAATTCGATTCGACCCTGCGCAACCGAAACGATCAGGTCGTCGAAACGCTCATCCCTCAGCAGGACAAGCCTGTAGCCGGACCGGCGGACAAGCAATTCCGTCACCAGCAAGGCGGTTCTCTTGTTTCCATCCGCAAAGCCGTGATTGGTCACCAATGCATGCAGAAGCGCGGCGGCCTTCCGGCTTATCGCCCGGTGATAGCCGAATAGGGGCGGCCGATAGCGGATTCGATCAAGTGACGGCTGACGACATCTTTCACACCGCCATAGGTCAGCGCCTCTTCATGGGCGGCAAGAACATCTGCCAATGTCACACGATAATGGCTCACCTGTTCGCGAGGCGTTTCAGTGCATCTCGGTTATCGAAGGAAGATTCCTTCAAGGTCTGATCCGTCTTCGAATGCCAGACTGCTGCGACAAGATTTTCGGTAAGATAGGCGTAATGGTTCAGATGCTCGAGGATCTTTTCGCCGGTAAAACTTCCGCGCAATTCCGGGTCTATCGCCATTCTTGCGTACTCGATCATCGCGCCGAGTTTCTCGCCGAAATAAACGTCGGAATCAGCCATGGAACGCGCCGGGCCGTGGATCTTGCGGAATTCGAACGCCTGTTCCAGCGTCTGCCGGTGGCACTCGAGTTCCGCAGACAGGCTCTCCACCGCTTCCCGGGGCAAGCGGCGGTCCACGAAGCGGTTGGCCAATTCCCGTATCCGCTCGATTGCGGCCCCTGCCACCTCGCTGAAAGCATTCGAGCGCTGCATGGCGTCACTCCTATTGATCCAGGAACGACCTGAGTTTGCGGCTTCGGCTCGGGTGCTTGAGCTTCCTGAGCGCCTTGGCCTCGATCTGGCGGATGCGTTCGCGGGTGACCGAAAACTGCTGGCCGACTTCTTCCAGCGTGTGGTCGGTATTCATGCCGATGCCGAAGCGCATCCGGAGAACCCGTTCCTCGCGCGGCGTGAGCGAGGCCAGTACGCGGGTGGTGGTCTCCTTGAGGTTCTCCTGAATGGCGGAATCCAGCGGCAGGATCGCGTTCTTGTCCTCGATGAAATCGCCGAGCTGGCTGTCTTCCTCGTCGCCAATCGGGGTCTCGAGGCTGATCGGTTCCTTGGCGATCTTCATCACCTTGCGCACCTTTTCGAGCGGCATCTGCAGCTTTTCGGCCAGTTCCTCGGGAGTGGGTTCGCGGCCAATTTCGTGCAGCATCTGGCGGGAGGTGCGCACCAGCTTGTTGATGGTCTCGATCATGTGGACCGGGATGCGGATGGTGCGGGCCTGATCGGCAATCGAGCGGGTGATGGCCTGGCGGATCCACCAGGTGGCGTAGGTCGAGAACTTGTAGCCGCGCCGGTATTCGAACTTGTCCACCGCCTTCATCAGGCCGATATTGCCTTCCTGGATCAGGTCGAGGAACTGCAGGCCGCGATTGGTGTATTTCTTGGCAATGGAAATGACCAGGCGCAGGTTGGCCTCGACCATTTCCTTCTTGGCCTGGCGGGCTTCCTTTTCGCCCTTCTGCACCCGCTGAACGATGCGGCGAAACTCGGGGATGTCCACGCCCACATACTGGCCGACCTGGGCCATTTCGGCGCGCAGCTCGAGCACCTTGTCCGAGGAGCGCTCGATGAAGGCCTGCCAGGCGCGTCCCTTCTTCCCGGCCATGCGGTCGAGCCAGGTGGGGTCGAGCTCGGAGCCCTTGTAGGCCTCGATGAATTCGCGCCGGTTGATGCGGGCCTGGTCGGCGAGCTTCACCATCTGGCTGTCGATCGCCATGATCCGCCGGTTGATGCCGTAAAGCTGGTCGATCAGGGCCTCGATGCGGTTGTTGTGCAGGTGCAGCTCGTTGACCAGATCGACGATTTCCTGACGCAGCTTCTGGTAGGCCTTCTCTTCCTTTTGCGAGAAGCTGTCGTCCTCGTTCAGCGTCGCCGACATGCGCAGGTCCTGCATCTCGGAGAGCTTTTCATAGTCGCGCGCGATGCGTTCGAGGATTTCGAGGACTTTCGGCTTGAGCGCCGCCTCCATGGCCGCAAGCGACATGTTGGCCTGATCTTCCTCATCGTCCTCGTCCTCCTGGGCGATGGGATTTCCGTCGGCATCAAGCTCCTGGGCCTTGGGAATCTTCTGAGCCTGGGCTCCGGCGGAGGCGGAGGGGACGGCCGTGACTTCTTCGGTCTCGTCATCGCCCCCGGCCATCTGGTTGCCGAAGGTGGCGTCGAGGTCGATCACGTCGCGCAGCAGAATATCCTCGCTGAGCAGTTCGTCGCGCCAGATGGTGATCGCCTGAAAGGTCAGAGGGCTCTCGCAAAGCCCGGCGATCATGGTATTGCGCCCGGCCTCGATGCGCTTGGCAATGGCGATCTCGCCCTCGCGGCTGAGAAGCTCTACCGAGCCCATTTCACGCAGATACATGCGCACCGGGTCGTCGGTGCGGTCGAGCTTCTCGGTGCTGGAGGAGGCCAGCGCCACGTCGCGCGTTGCCGAAAGCGGCACTACCTCGGTCGTTCCGTCCTTTGCCGCTTCGATTTCCTCGGCCTCTTCGCCTTCTTCGTCCTCAATGATATTGATGCCCATTTCGCTGAGCATCGACATCACGTCCTCGATCTGCTCGGAAGAAACCTGATCGGGGGGCAGGACGCGGTTGAGCTGGTCATAGGTGATGTAGCCCTTTTCGCGGGCCGTGGCGATCATCTTCTTGATCGATTCCTGGCTCATGTCGCCCATGGCGGCCGGGGGCTGCCGGTCGTCGGCTTTATTGTTCTGCGCGTCTTTGGCGGCCATCTGGCTCTCCCTCGTTCGTTGTTCGCATGCGGGCCGGTCGGGCCGGACGATTCGAGCGATTCGAAAGTGGCGCGAATCATTCACGCGAATCACCGATTCGCCAACCCGTTTAGCGGTTTTTCCCCGGATCTTCCGCCGAAAAAACAGGGAAATCCGGGCTTCAGGGCCTTTTGCGCCCCTTTTTTCCGCTCTTTGCGTATTCGATCTCGTTCAGCAGTCTTTCCAGCCTTTCGCGCTCGCTTCGGTCCACCAGGGCGCCGCTGTCGGCGACCTCGAAGGCGGTACGGTCCTCGCCCAGACCGCGCCGCGCCCGCTCGCGTGCGGCGGCGGCCTGTGCAAGGCGCCAGGTCAGCCCCTCGTCGCTGGCCTCCGGCAGGTCGGCACTGGCTTCCTCGGTTTCGCGCCGGGCGCCGCGCTCCGCCTCCAGCTTGGCCAGTTCCTCGGTGAGACACTGGCCGGCGGCTTCGCCATCCTCCGGCCGGGCAAGCGGCGGGGCAATGCGTACATGGTTGAGCGCGAACAGCTTTTCAAGCGGGTCCGGGCCGATTTCGGCCGTGATTGCCGCCCGGGCGGCCT
>JALTZY010000034.1 GCA_027045905.1 Paracoccaceae bacterium | reverse complement strand
CCGCTGGCCTGCAGGCATTCCTGCACCAGGACAGCCGCCCCGAAACTTGCCGCCGCGGTATGACCCGAGGGGAATCCCCCGGTGCCGCCATTGGGCCGGCGATTGATCTCGGCGGTGCCCAGCCCCCGCTTGCTGGCATGCAGCACGCCCTCCAGCACCGCAAAACGCACCAGATATTCTCCGGCCCCACCGGTCAGGGCCGCGCATCCCAGCCCCAGTACCGGCAGAGCGATCTGCAGCCGGTCTCCGATCCGTTCGGCCCCGGGCGCACCGAACCCCGCACCCAGCAGCAAAACCGCCAGGACGATGCCCTTGCGCCATTGCCATATCGCTCTGATCCAGCCATTGCGTCGCAGCATTTCTCTTCGGAGCATTTTTCCCGATTTGTGTTGTTTTCGCGCCCCAGCGCTCCGCCTGCGCCCTATTGACCGCTGGACTGCACGTTACTTGCAAGCTAAACAGCCGCGCAAGTGGCCTTCGCTTGCGTGCGGGGGCCCGTGGCCCGTGGCCGCGCGAATCAGCTCAAGAAGGGAGACGCTGTCGTGACACACGCAGACGATACCGAAGGGACCCGTCGGGATTTCCTCTACTACGCAACCGCCGGGACCGGCGCCGTGGTCACCGGGGCCGCCGTCTGGCCTTTGATCAATCAGATGAACGCCTCGGCCGACGTCAAGGCGCTCGCTTCCATCCGGGTGGATATCGCCGGTATCGAGCCGGGCACACAGCTCACCGTGAAATGGCGCGGCAAGCCGGTCTTCATCCGCCGCCGTACCGAGGAGGAAATCGCCCTGGCCAGGAAGCAGGACGGCGAGGATTACCCCGACAAGCTCGCACGCAACGCCAACCTGCCCGCCGACGCTCCCGCCACCGACGCCAACCGCGCCCTCGACGAAAACGAGGAATGGCTGGTGATGATGGGCGTCTGCACCCATCTGGGCTGCGTGCCGCTGGGCGATGGCGCAGGCGATTACGGCGGCTGGTTCTGCCCCTGCCACGGCTCGCATTACGACGCGGCCGGTCGTATCCGCAAGGGCCCGGCCCCGCGCAATCTCGACGTGCCCGTGGCGGCATTCATCGACGAAAACACCATCAAACTGGGATAAGGGAGGCGCGCAAGATGTCTGGAATTCCCCACGACCATTACGAGCCGAAGACCGGCTTCGAGAAATGGCTGCACGAGCGGCTGCCGATCGTCGCGCTGGCCTATGACACGCTGATGATCCCGACCCCCAAGAACCTGAACTGGTGGTGGATCTGGGGCATCGTCCTGGCCTTTGCGCTGGTGCTTCAGATCGTCACCGGGGTGATCCTGGTGATGCATTATGTACCGCATGTGGACCTGGCCTTCGCCAGCGTCGAGCATATCATGCGCAACGTGAACGGCGGTCACATGCTGCGCTACATCCACGCCAACGGCGCTTCGCTGTTCTTCCTTGCCGTCTATATCCATATCTTCCGCGGCCTGTTCTACGGCTCCTACAAGGCCCCGCGCGAAGTCACCTGGATCATCGGCATGCTGATCTACCTGGCGATGATGGCGACCGGCTTCCTCGGCTATGTGCTGCCCTGGGGGCAGATGTCCTTCTGGGGCGCGACGGTGATTACCGGCCTGTTCGGTGCCATTCCCTTCATCGGCGATAGCCTGCAGGCCTGGCTGCTGGGCGGGCCGGCGGTGGATCAGGCGGCGCTGAACCGCTTCTTCTCGCTGCACTACCTTTTGCCCTTCGTGATCGCCGCGCTGGTGGCGGTGCATATCTGGGCCTTTCACACCACCGGCAACAACAACCCGGCCGGGGTCGAGGTGCGCCGCGGCTCGAAGGCCGAGGCCGAGAAGGACACCCTGCCCTTCTGGCCCTATTTCGTGATCAAGGACCTGTTCGCGCTCGCGGTGATTCTGGTGATCTTCTTTGCCGTGGTCGGCTTCATGCCCAATTACCTCGGGCACCCGGATAACTACATCGAGGCGAACCCCCTGGCGACCCCCGCCCATATCGTGCCTGAATGGTACTTCCTGCCCTTCTACGCGATCCTCAGGGCCTTCACCGCCGATGTCTGGGTGGTGCAGGCGGCGAGCTTCCTCACCGGCGGCATCATCGACGCCAAGTTCTTCGGCGTGATCGCCATGTTCGGCGCGATCATCGTCATGGCCCTGGTGCCGTGGCTGGACACCTCCCGGGTGAGGTCGGGCAAGTACCGGCCGATGTTCAAGTGGTGGTTCCGCCTGCTGGTGATCGACTTCCTCGTGCTGATGTGGGCTGGGGCCATGCCGGCCGAGCCGCCCTACTCCGATATCGCGCTGATCGGATCGGCCTACTGGTTCGCCTATTTCCTGGTGATCCTGCCGATCCTCGGCGTCATCGAGAAACCAAAGCCCATGCCTGCCACGATCGAAGAAGATTTCGTCGCCCAATACCCTGACGCGGCAGAATGAGAAGGATGCAGAACATGTTGAAAAAACTTGCACTCAGCGCGGCTCTGGTCCTGACCACGGGCGGCGCGGTACTGGCGGCCGGAGGCGGGCATACCGAGGACATTGCCTTTTCCTTCGAAGGACCGTTCGGCAAGTATGACCCGGTCCAGCTGCAGCGCGGGCTGAAGGTCTATACCGAGGTCTGCGCCGCCTGCCACGGGCTGAAATACGTGCCGATTCGCACGCTGGCCGACCCGGGCGGGCCGGGCTATACCGAGGACGAGGTGCGCGCCTATGCGGCGGCCAATATCGAGGTCTACGACCCCGATCTGGAAGACACCCGCCCGGCCAAGCCCGCCGACCACTTCCCGCCCTCCAATGACCCCAACGCCCCGGATCTAAGCCTCATGGCCAAGGCCCGCGCCGGCTTCAGCGGGCCGCAGGGAACCGGCATCAACCAGCTTCTGCGCGGCATTGGCGGTCCCGAGCATATCTACTCGATCCTCACCGGCTATACCGGCGAGGAAAAGGAAGTCGCGGGTACGGTCTTCTACGAAAATACGGCCTTCTCCACCGGCTGGATTTCCATGCCCCCGCCGCTGTTCGGGGAGGATGTCGAATTCGACGACGGCGCACCCAATGACCTGCACAGCGAGGCAGAAGATGTCGCCGCCTTCCTGATGTGGGCCGCCGAACCGAAGATGATGGCACGCAAGCAGGCCGGCTTCATGGCGGTTCTGATGCTGTCGCTGCTGTCGGTGCTTCTGTACCTGACCAACAAGAAGCTCTGGTACCCGATCAAGCATCGCGGCAAGCAGGCAAACCTGTAAGCCACCGGAAATCAATGAAAGGGCGCCCGCGCGGCGCCCTTTTTCATGGTGCCCGCCGGTCTCCGAGGTAATGTTTCAGGGCCTCGGGCGGATTGGCGAATATCTCGTCGGTCGCCACCGGCGCATGGGCGCGCCCTTCGGCCACCAGTACCACCTCCCTGGCAATCGCCCGCGCGTCGCGCGGCTCGTGGCTCACCATCAGCACCAGCGCGCCGCTTTCATGCGCCAGTTCCGCGACCAGCGCAAGCATCTCCGCGCGCAGAGCCGGTCCCAGCGCCGAGAAGGGCTCGTCCAGCAGCATCAGCGGGCGCGCCCGCACCAGAGCGCGCGCCAGCGCTACCCGCGCCGCCTGCCCGCCCGAGAGCGCCGCCGGACGCCGCGCGCCCATCCCATCCATGCCCACCCGCTCCAGCGCCCGATCCACCTCGCGCCACTGCTGCGCGCTCAGCCGCAGATCAGGCCGCAGGCCCAGCCCCACATTCTGCCGCGCATTCAGGTGAGGAAAAAGGTTGCCATCCTGAAACAGGATCGACACGGGCCGCTCTGCCGGGAGCAGCGCGCCGATGTCCTGCCCCTGCCACAGGATACGCCCCGCCCCGAGGGGCAGGAAGCCGGCCAGGGCAGACAGCAGCGTTGACTTGCCCGCCCCCGACGGCCCAAGCACCGCCGCGATCTGCTTGCCCGCGATCTCCAGATCAGCGGCGAGCGAGAAAGTCCCCTGCCGGATCAATACCTTGTCAAAGGCGAGCATTTCCGCGCCCTCCCCGGTCGAACAGCCAGAACAAACCCAGCGAAAGCGCCAGCAGCACCAGCCCGGCCCCGGCGGCGGCCTGCATCTGGTAGGTGCCCATCAGCCGGTACATCTGCAAGGGCAGCGTCGCCTGCTCCGGCGCGGCAAAGAGCGCGACCACGCCCAGATCGCCCATCGAAAGCGCCGCCGTGAGCCCGGTGCCAAAGCCCAGCACCGGGCGCAGGCGCGGCCACCACAAAAGGCGCAGGCGCGCCGCTCCCGTCATCCCCAGCGCATCCGCCAGCCGTCCGTAATCGGCCTCGATGCGCGCCAGCGCCGGCAGCAGGGCGCGCAGCACGAAAGGGAGCGCCATCAGCGCGTTGACCGCGCCGGTGACCGCGAGCGCGAAGCGCGCCGGGTCCGCGAACGGATGAATCGCGATGAACAGCCCGGTGCCGATTATCAGCGGCGAGGCCGCCAGGCCCAGCACCCCCGCAGCGCCCGCCACCGGTACGCGCCGGAGCACCGAGTAGGCGGCGATCGGCAGCGCCAAGGCAAGCGTCAGCGCCGTTGCGCCCAGCGCCACGGCGAGCGAGCGCAGGGCGGCCACCCAGATCTCGGGCGGAAGGAGCGCCAGGCCCTGAAGCCCGCGCCACGCCACCGCACCAAGCGGCACCAGCAGGAAGCCCGCGCCCAGCGTGATCAGCAGCCCGTCCCAGAGCCGCAGGGCGAGGCTTTCTGCCTCCCAGCGGCGCTCTATCCGGTCGAGCCCCGCGCCAAGCCCCGCCTCGGGCAGACCGAAGCACAGCGCCAGCAGCACCGCCGCGCCGCCCAGCGCCAGTTGCAGCAGCGCCAGCAGCGCCGCGCGACCGAGGTCAAAATCAAGCCGCACCGCCTGGTAGATCGCCAGTTCCAGCGTTGTCGCCCGTGGCCCTCCGCCCATGGTCAGCGCCACGGCAAAGGAGGTGAGGCAGACCAGAAACACCACCAGAAACGCCCCCGGCAGTACCGCGCGCAGCATCGGCCATTCGATCCAGCGGGCCACGTCGCCCCGGCCAAAGCCCAGCGACGCGGCGAGGCGGAAATGCTCCCCCGGCACCTGCTGCCAGCCCTGCAGGATCAGGCGGGTGGCCAGCGGCAGGTTGAAGAATACATGCGCCAGCACCACGCCTTTGAGCCCATAGACCGAAACCGGCGCGAACCCCAGCCAGCCCAGCGCGGTATTCATGAGCCCCGCGCGGCCAAATACCGCCAAGAGCCCCAGCACCGCGACGATCACCGGCAGGATGAAGGGCGCGCCCATCAGGGTGATCAGCAACCCGCGCCCGGCAAAGCTGCGCCGCGAAAGCGCGCGCGCGAGCGGCACGGCGAGGGCGACACTGAGGCCGGCCGAGAGGCTCGCCTGCAGGAGCGTGAAGCGCAGCGCCGCCCAGTCCGCCGCCCGCAACCCTGTCGCAGTCTCGGCGCGCAGCGCCACCGCCGCGAGCGTGCCCAGCACCAGCGTCAGCACCAGCCCCAGCGCCGCCGCGCCCGTCAGCGTGACCCGGCTTATTGCGAAAGCGCGTCGAGCCATTCGTCCAGCGCTTGCTCGCGCATCTCCACCGCCTCTTCGGGGCCGAACATCAGCCCCCTGGCCGGCATCGGCGCCCCGGCAAAGCCTTCGGGCCAGTCTTCTCTGGGCAGGAAGGCCGGATACATCCAGTTGCTGGTGGGGATGATCTTCTGAAATTCCGGCGAGCGGACAAAGGCGAGGAAGGCCTCGGCCAGTTCCGGCTGGTCGCTGCCGGCGATCCTGCCCGCCACCTCGACCTGCATGTAATGGCCCTCGTCAAACAGCGCCGCGCCCTTGGAAGCATCGCCCTCGGCGATCAGGTGGTAGAGCGGCGAGGTGGTGTAGGAGAGCACCATGTCGGCCTCGCCTTCGAGAAACAGCCCGTAAGCCTCGGACCACCCCTTGGTGACGGTGACGATATGCGGCGCAAGCCCCCGCCAGATCTCGCCCGCGCGCGCGCCATAAGCCGCCTTGACCCAGAGCAGCAGGCCAAGGCCGGGGGTCGAGGAGCGGGGGTCCTGAATGATGATCCTGATGTCCGAGGCGATCAGATCCTCGAAGCTCGCCGGCGGCTCGGCCACCGCACCCTTGTCATAGACAAAAGCGAAATAGCCCCAGTCGAAGGGCAGGAAGTCCGTATCCTCCCAGCCTCCGGGCGCGGTGAAGCCTTCGAGCGCCTGGCCGTGCGGGGCAAACAGCCCGGTGGCCCGCGCTGCGGCGATCTGGCCCGCATCCAGCCCCAGCACCACATCGGCCCGGCTGCGCGTGCCTTCAAGGCGCAGGCGCGAGAGCAGTTCGGCCCCGTCGCCAGCCGCCACGAATTGCAAATCGCAACCGCAACTCGCCTCGAAGGCCGCCTCCACCGCCGGCCCGGGGCCCCAGTCGGAAACGAAGCTGTCATAGGTATAGACGGTGAGCACCGGCGCTTCGGCCTCAGCCATGCCTGCCAATGCCCCCGCCAGTGTCATTGCCGCGACGAAAGAAAGGGTCTTCATGTCATCCTCCTTTGCCGGACGGTGTTCGGGTGAGGATGTCACCTTCCCTCCGCCGGTCCTAACCGGTTCAGGTTCTGCGGGTTCGCATGATTGCGTCTCAGCCCTGCTGCGGCGTCATTCGGACGGAAAACCGGCTTCCGCTTTTCCTGATGACGCCCGGGC
>JALTZY010000033.1 GCA_027045905.1 Paracoccaceae bacterium | reverse complement strand
AGGGAGGGCGCCCCCTGCCGGGGCGGCTGGCGGATCAGTACTGGACGATCGCGACCACGTTGCCGGATCCGCTCTGGGTGGTGGAGCTGGTATTGCCGTTGCCGAACTGGATCACGGCGGCGGCATTGCCGGTGCCGGTCTGCTGAAGATCGGCGTCGTTATCGGTGCCGAACTGGGCCACGCCGCCCACATTGCCGTCGCCCAGCTGGTCGATGCTGGCGCCGTTGTTGATGCCGCTCTGGCCGACGGCGCCGACATTGCCGTTGCCGTCCTGGAGCAGGATGGCTTCGTTCCACAGGCCGCCCTGATCGACGATGATGGTGTTGAAGTTGCCCATCTGGCCGCCGCCGATGGCATTGCCCCAGCCCCACTGGGAGACGTTGACGCTGTTGCCGCCGGCGAGGGCGGGGGCGGCGGTGGCCGCGACGATCAGGGAGAAGGCGGCGGTCTTGAGGGTGGTTGCGAAGGTCATTGTTTCGTTCCTTTCAATATGTGTTGCGAATGTCTCGCGGGTTGCAGGTCGTTTGCTTCGTTGCTTCGGCCCGTGCCCCGCATCTGGTCTGTTTGCTCGGGAGCGTTGCGCCGATGGCCAATTCATGCCCCCGGTCCTGCGAGCTAAACAATATCGCCCCCCCGTCATCGCCTGACAGCGACGCGGCGCGGTGCTGTTATCCGATAACAAGCGTGAAAAGTGGCTGTTGTCAGTGGGTTGCAGGATTCTCCGGTGGCGCGGCCGGCTGTGGGCGCGGGGACCGGACAGCGCCGGAATCCGCGCTTGCCACCGGGGCGGGCGGCTTGCGCGGGCAAATCGGGCGACGGTTATCCGATAGCGCGGCGCTTCGGGGCGGCGGCAGGCGGGGATTCGGCAGGCGGGCGCGGGCGGGGCCGACTCAGCCCTTTTGCGAATCGTCGCGCGCCCATTGCGCGCGCTTGCGATAGAGGGTCGAGGGGGCCACTTCGAGTATCCGCGCCGCCCGGGTGAGCGAGCCGTCATGCTCGGCAATCACCGCCTCGATCACCCGGCGCTCGATCTCGGCCAGGCTCTGGCCGCGAAACAGGTGAATGGGGAATTCCCCGCCCTCTGTCCGTGCCGGGGCGGGGGCGCTGGCGGTGACTTCCTCGGGCAGCATGTGGGGTTCGACCACGCGCGCGCCGCCGGGACCGTGGGTCAGCACCAGGTTGCGGCAGACATTCTGCAACTGGCGGATATTGCCGGGCCAGGGGCAGGCAAGCAGGAGCTTCTCGGCCGCAGGCGAGAAATCCTCGAGCCGTGCCCCCTCCAGCAGGGAGAAACGGCGCAGCTTTTCGCGGGCGATCAGCAGGATGTCGGCGCCCCGCGCGCGCAGGGGCGGCACCCGGATCTGGCTCACGCAGAGCCGGTAATAGAGGTCGCGCCGCAGGGCGCCGCTGGCGATCGCTTCGAGCGGGTCCTGGCTGATGGCCGCGATCAGCCGTGCCCGGGGCAGCCCCTCATCGCTTATGAGGCGCAGGAGGCGAGCCTGCAGACGCGGGCTCAGATCGGTGAGTTCGTCGAGAAAGTAGGTCGCCCGCTCGCCCGGGTCGCCGAGCCCCGCAGGCAGGGTCTCGGGGCTGAGTGCGGCGCAGTCAAGCTTGTGAAAGGGCGCGTCCGTATGACCCGATTCCGCATGGATCAGGGCGGCGCAATGGGATTTGCCGCTGCCCGCCTCGCCCTGCAGGACCAGCGGCAGGCGGGTGCGGGCGGCGGCCTCGATCTCTGCCTTCAGGCGCAGCGTGGCCGGGCTGCTGCCCTCGATGCAATCGCCATGCCCGGGGACGGCCGGGGTCGAGCCGCCCTGCTTCCGGCCCGCGCCCTCCGGGTCTGGTGGCAGGGCGGTGGTGCTGCAGGCGCGCTCCAGTGAAGCCGCGGAAACCTTCACCCCCAGCCGTTTCAGCACCCCGGCCAGGGTCTTGGCGAGCCGCTCGGCGGAGAAGGGCAGGAACAGGCAGTCGAGAATCCCCGCGCGCATGGCTTCGGCGGCCTCGTTCATCTGGTCGCGCTCCACCAGCATGATCGCCTGACATTCCGGCGCCTGCTTCAGGCAGGTCTGGATCAGGGGGAGGGTGGGCTGACTGGCGAACAGGGCCGGCAGCAGCAGGATCCCGGGCTGTGCCGCCAGGAACTTGTCTTGCGCATCGGCCATGTCGGCGGATATGAGCAGTTCGATCCCCAGCGCTTCGGAAATTTCGCCGAGCCCGGCGGGCAGTCCCCGCTCGCTCTGCAACATCAGCATTTTGATCCGGGCCCGGCCGGGGGTTTGCATGTCGCGCGGGGGGCTGCCCCGTTTCCAATCAGTCAAAACGCACCTTGGACTTGTCAAATTATCCATCCCCGAGCGCCCGCCACCGGGCGATCTTCGCCCATAGGTGCAATGAATTGCGGCAAAATTCCACCGATAGATTGAATTTTAATTGAATTTTCCCGTTTTGCAGGAGAAGCGCCCCGGGCAGCGCCCCGCCCGGCCGGATTCAGCCGGCGGGATAGCCGAGCGCGCCAAGGGCGGCTTCGATTTCGTCGAGAATCGCCGGGTCGTCGATGGTGGCGGGTATCTTGTACTCCACCCCGTCGGCAATCGCCGCCATGGTCGCGCGCAGGATCTTGCCCGAGCGGGTCTTGGGCAGGCGCTCGACCACGCAGGCCTTGCGAAAGGCGGCGACCGGGCCGATCTTTTCGCGCACCAGGGCGACGCATTCGGCCACCACCTCGTCGGCCGCCCGCTTGCAGCCGGCATTGAGGCAGACAAGGCCCAGCGGCAGCTGGCCCTTGAGCTTGTCGGCGACCCCGATCACCGCGCATTCGGCCACGTCCGGGTGGCTCGCGAGCACTTCCTCCATGGCGCCGGTCGAAAGCCGGTGGCCGGCGACATTGATCACGTCATCGGTGCGCGCCATGATGTAGAGATAGCCGTCTTCATCCTTGTAGCCGGCGTCACCGGTCTCGTAATAGCCCGGGAAGGTCTCGAGATAGGCGCTTTTGAAGCGCGCTTCGGCATTCCACAGCGTCGGCAGGCAGCCCGGCGGCAGCGGGGTCTTGATGACGATGGCGCCAAGCTCGCCGGGGGCCAGCTCGCTGCCGCCCTCGTCCAGCACCCGCACGTCAAAGCCCGGCATCGGCAGGCCGGGGCTGCCGAGCTTCACCGGCAGGCGTTCGAGCCCGAGGGGGATCGCGGCGATGGGATAGCCGGTCTCGGTCTGCCACCAATGGTCGATCACCGGCACCTTGAGCTGGGTTTCGGCCCAGAGGATCGTGTCCGGATCGGCGCGCTCGCCGGCGAGATAGACCTGCCCGAGGCAGGAGAGGTCGTATTTCGCCACCAGTTCGCCCGCCGGGTCCTCGCGCTTGACGGCGCGAAAGGCCGTGGGCGCGGTGAAGAAGCTCCTGACCCTGTGCTCGCTGATCACCCGCCAGAAGGTGCCCGCATCGGGGGTGCCCACGGGCTTGCCTTCGAAGACGATGGTGGTGTTGCCATGGGTGAGCGGGCCGTAGCAGATATAGGAATGGCCCACGACCCAGCCCACATCGGAGGCGGCCCAGAAGACTTCGCCCGGATCCACGTTATAGACATTCTTCATGGTCCAGTTCAGCGCCACCAGGTGGCCCGCCGTATGGCGCACCACGCCCTTGGGCTGGCCGGTGGTGCCGGACGTGTAGAGGATATAGGCCGGGTGATTGCCCTCGACCGGCACGCATTCGGCCGGCGCCGCGCCCTGCTGGAAGGCGTGCCAGTCCAGATCGCGCCCCTCGGTGAGGGTGGCCGGGGCCTGTTCGCGCTGCAGGATCACGCAGAAATCGGGCTTGTGCGCGGCCATGGCGATGGCCTCGTCCATCAGCGGCTTGTAGAGCACCACGCGGCCGGGCTCGAGCCCGCAGGAGGCGGCGATGATCGCCCTGGGCGCGGCATCGTCGATGCGCACCGCCAGTTCGCGCGCGGCAAAGCCGCCGAACACCACCGAATGGATCGCCCCGAGCCGGGTCACCGCCAGCATCGCCTCCAGCGCCTCGGGCACCATCGGCATGTAGATGATCACCCGGTCGCCCTTCTCCACCCCTTGCGCGCGTAGAGCTCCGGCGAGCCGGGCGACGCGCTGCTGAAGCTCGCCATAGGTGATGCGGGCGATGGTGCCGGTGATCGGGCTGTCATGGATGATCGCCACCTGATCGCCGCGCCCGGCCTCCACATGGCGGTCAACGGCATTGTAGCAGCTATTGAGCAGCCCGTCGGAGAACCACTCGTAAATGGGCGCCCTTTCGTCGAACAGCGCCTTCGAAGGCTTGCGCTCCCAGCTGATCGCCTCGGCGGCCTGCATCCAGAAGGCCTCGGGGTCTTTCTTCCAGGTGTCGTAAACGGCGGCGTAGCTCATCGTGTCCTCCCTCATCCGGCGCGAGATTAGCGTGCCGGGCAGGGCGGGGGAAGCGGTATTGCGCATATTTGCAAAGAGTGGCGAAATTGTGAGCTGCGAATTGCAAAGCCGCAAACCCGGCGCCGCTCAGCCATATTCGGCGACCGGGGTGCCGGCGATGGCCGACATGTTGAGAAGCCCCCGCGTGGTGATCGAAGGCGTCACCACATGGGCGCGGTTGCCCATGCCCATCAGGATCGGCCCCACCTCGAGTCCGCCGGCGCGCGCCTTGAGGATGTTGCGCACCCCGCTCGCGGCATCCGCATTGGCGAAGATCAGCACATTGGCCGCGCCCTCGAGGCGACCCTCGGGCAGCAGGCGGGCGCGCACCTGCGGATCCAGCGCCGCGTCCACATGCATCTCGCCCTCATAGTCGAAATCGCGCGGCGCGCTGTCGAGAATCTCCAGCGCCGCGCGCATCCGCTCGCCGGTATTGCAGGCGAGATTGCCGAATTGCGAATAGGCGCAGAGCGCGACCTTGGGGGCGATGCCGAAGCGGCGCACATGGCGGGCGGCGGCGATGGCGGTCTCGGCGATCTCTTCCGGCGTGGGCTCGGGGTGGACATGGGTATCGGCGATGAAAAGCGGCCCGTCGGCGAGCAGCATCAGGCTGAGCGCTGCGACCGGGTGCAGGCCGTCGCGGCCCAGCACCTGGGTCACGTAATTGAGGTGCCACAGATACTGGCCGAACGTGCCGCAGATCAGACTGTCGGCCTCGCCCAGATGCACCATCACCGCGCCGATCGCGGTGGTATTGGTGCGCAGGATGGCGCGGGCGATGTCGGGCGTGACCCCGCGCCGGGCCATGAGCTTGTGATAGGCCTGCCAGTAGTCGCGATAGCGCCGGTCGCGCTCCGGGTTGACCAGCTCGAAATCGCGCCCCGGGACGAGCGGCAGGCCGGAGCGTTCGAGGCGCTGCGCCACCACGTCCGGCCGGCCGATCAGGATCGGCTTGTCGGTGGTCTCCTCGAGCATGGCATTGGCCGCGCGCAGCACCCGCTCGTCCTCGCCCTCGGCAAAGACGATGCGCCGGCTCGCCTTGGCCGCGGCCTCAAAGACCGGGCGCATGATCAGCGCCGAGCGGAACACCGAGCCGTCCAGCGCCGCCTTGTAGGCATCGAGATCGGCGACCGGACGGCGCGCCACGCCGCTCTGCATCGCCGCCCGGGCCACGGCGCTGGCGACCACGCCCATCAGGCGCGGATCGAACGGCTTGGGGATCAGGTAATCGGGCCCGAAGGCGAGGCTCTCGCCCTTGTAGGCGGCGGCGGCCTCGGCGCTGGTGGTGGCGCGCGCAAGGCTGGCTATGGCCTCGACGCAGGTGATCTGCATGGCGTCGTTGATCTCGGTCGCGCCCACATCGAGGGCACCGCGAAAGATGAAGGGGAAGCACAGCACGTTATTGACCTGATTGGGAAAATCCGAGCGCCCGGTGGCGATGATCGCGTCTTTCTGCCCCTTGCGCGCCTCCTCGGGCAGGATCTCGGGCGTGGGATTGGCGAGCGCAAAGACGATCGGGCGCGGGGCCATTTTCGCCACCATCTCGGCGCTCAGCACCCCGGGGCCGGACAGGCCGAGAAACAGGTCCGCGCCCTCTATCACCTCGTCGAGGCTCTTTGGTTCGCTCCCTTGGGCAAAGGCAGCCTTCTGCGGCGTCATTCCCGCTTCGCGGCCCTCGTAAACCAGCCCGTCAAGGTCGAGGAGCCAGACATTTTCGCGTCTGACGCCGAGCTTCAGCAGCATGTTGAGGCAGGCGATCCCCGCAGCGCCCCCGCCGGTGGAGACGACCTTGATATCGGCGAAATCGCGCCCGGTGATCGCCAGCGCATTGGTGGCGGCGGCGCCGACCACGATCGCCGTGCCATGCTGGTCGTCGTGAAAGACCGGGATGTTCATGCGCTCGCGGCAAATTTGTTCAACGATAAAACAATCCGGCGCCTTTATGTCTTCAAGGTTGATCGCGCCGAAGCCCGGCTCCAGCGCGCAGATGATTTCGGCCAGTCTCTCCGGGTCGCTTTCGTCGATCTCGAGGTCGAAACAGTTGATATTGGCGAATTTCTTGAACAGGACCGCCTTGCCCTCCATCACCGGCTTGGAGGCCAGCGCGCCGATATCGCCGAGCCCCAGCACGGCGCTGCCGTTGGTGACCACGCCGACAAGGTTCGCACGTACCGTGTAGCGGCTGGCGGCTTCTGGATCGGCCTTTATTTCAAGGCTCGCTTCGGCGACGCCGGGGGAATAGGCGAGCGCCAGGTCGCGGCCATTGGCCATCGGCTTGGTGGGGTTGACCTCGAGCTTTCCCGGGCGCGGTTCGGCATGGTAGTCGAGGGCGGGGCGGGAA
>JALTZY010000032.1 GCA_027045905.1 Paracoccaceae bacterium | reverse complement strand
GAGCCCGCCCCGGCCCTGCCCGAGGGCGCACGCTACCACCATATCCTGCTGCCCGCCCATGCGGTGATCCTCGCCAATGGCCTCTCCTGCGAGAGCCTCTATCCGGGCGGGGTCGCGCTCGCCTCCCTCGGTCGCGGCGCGCGCAGGCGCCTGTTTGCCGCCTTCCCCGCGCTCGCTGCCGATCCCGCGCTTTACGGCCCCACCGCCCGCCTGTGCCTCACCGCCCGCGAGACCCGGGCTTTGCTTTCCACGCCCGAACATGCGAGACCCGGCCCATGGCACGGCCGAGAAAACACTCCCTCACCCTGCGCGGGCACCGCACCAGCGTGTCGCTCGAAGATGAATTCTGGCGGGCATTCACCGATATCGCCGCCCGGCGCGGCCTGTCGGTAAACGAACTCGCCGCCCGGATCGACGCTGAGCGCGGCATGGAAAGCGGTCTCGCCTCGGCCATTCGCCTGTTCGTCCTTGCCGAACTCAGCGATCGTCAGGGCATGGAGCCGTGATTCACGCGCCGTCAGTTTGGCGCATTTCGCCCTGAATGCGCCGCAAGACCTTGTGGACCGGGAGGGAAGAGCTTCCGGTGAAGGGTTTTCCGGCGAACGAGCGTCGTTCCTGTGCTCTTGCACCTGTCCGCAAGGCAAGCCCGCCCGGCCATGCGCGCGGAACCGATGAGGCCAGGGTCGGGCCGCTGCCCCTCGCCGCGATTTTCGCAGAAAATCGGGCGTGCCGGCCGGGGCGCGATGCCTGCGGCTATTCTTCGCCTTCTCCGTCGCCGTTCGCCGCAGGGCCTTGCGCGAGTCTTGCCCGCAATTCCCGCTTCAGAATCTTGCCATAATTGCTCTTTGGCAATTCCGACAGGAAGAAATAGGCCTTCGGTCGCTTGAAGCGCGCGATCTGCGCCAGGCAGAGCGCGTCGAGTTCCTCGGGGGTCGGGGGCGCTTCACCGCCAGGGACGACGAAGGCGACCACCTCTTCACCCCATTCTTCGGAGGGCCTGCCCACCACCGAGACTTCGTGCACATTGGGGTGCGTCAGCAGTACTTCCTCGACCTCGCGCGGGTAGATATTGGCGCCGCCCGATATGATCAGGTCCTTGGAGCGGTCGCGGATGGTGAGGTAGCCCTCGTGGTCGAGAAAGCCCATGTCGCCGGTCATCAGCCAGCCGTCGCGCAGCGTGCTGGCGGTCGCTTCGGGGTTGTTCCAGTAGCCGGGCATGACCGGCAGGCCGCGCACCATGATTTCGCCGATCTCGCCGGCAGGCAGCGGCCGGCCCTGGTCGTCGCCGATCCTGACCTCCACCGCCGACTGCGCGCGCCCGGCGGAGGCGAGGCGCGCGCGCCAGCGCGGGTGGGAGCGGTCGGCCACTTCGGCGCGGCTGAGCGCTGTGATCGCCATCGGGCATTCGCCCTGGCCATAGATTTGCACGAATTTGGGGCCGAACCACTCCACCGCGTCGATGACGTCGGCGAGATACATAGGCCCGCCGCCATAGACGATGGTGCGGATGCCCTCGGCGCGGTCTCGGGCCTTGCGGGCGAAATCGGTGAAGCGGCGCACCATGGTGGGGGCCATGAACATCGAAAGCGGCCCGGCGCGGCGCGCGGTTGCCAGCAGTTCGGCTTCGTCGAAGCCCGGATTCTCGGGGCAGATATGGCGGGCACCGCGCAGGATGTGGATCGGGATGTAGAAGCCCGCCCCGTGGCTCATCGGCGCCATGTAATAGGCGGCGTCTTCGGGGCGCACCTCGTCCACATCCGCCGTATAGGCGAGCGAGGCGGCGAGCAGCACTTCGTGGGTAATCTGCACCCCCTTGGGCCGGCCGGTGGTGCCGGAGGTGTAGAACAGCCAGGCCAGATCGCCGCCCGCCCGCGCCACGATCTCCATCGGCGCACTGGCGCACATCTCGGCGAATTCGGCCCCGGTCACGTCGATCAGCGGCAGGTCGGTGGCTTCGGCGAGGCCGGGGGCGAGGTCGGGGGTGACGAAGGCGAGCTTCGCGCCCGCGTTTTCGAGGATCCAGGCCGCTTCCTTCGGGTGCAGCTTGTTGTTGATCGGCACCTTGGCCGCGCCCGCGCCCCAGATGCCGTAGAGGCTGGTGATGTATTCGGGGCAGTTGGTGAGAAACATCCCCACCCGGTCGCCCGGCGCGATGCCGCTTGCGGCAAGGGCCGCCGCCAGCCCGCGCGCGGCCCGGTAAAGAGAAGCATAATCAGCTACTTGCCGCGCGCCGGAAAAGAGCGCCGGGCGCTCGGGATGGGTGAGCGCGCTGCGTTCAAGCCAGAGCGCGAGGTTCATTTCTGAGGCTCGAGCACGCTCGCGTAATTGGCCACGCCCGAGCCGCCCATGTTGAAGACCAGCCCGTGCTCGGCGCCCGCGACCTGCATCTCGCCCGCCTCGCCCAGCACCTGGCGGGCCACCAGCACATGCATGGAGACGCCGGTGGCGCCGACCGGGTGGCCCTTGGCCTTGAGCCCGCCGGACATGTTGACGGGCAGCGCGCCGCCGGGGCGCACGATCCCTTCCTCCAGCGCCCGCGCGCCCTGGCCGGGCTCGGCGAGTCCCATGGCCTCATAGACCAGCAGCTCGGCGATGGTGAAGCAGTCATGCACCTCGGCAAGGTCGATGTTATCGAGCGTAAGTCCCGCCTCGGCAATCGCCGTGCGCATGGCGCGCGCGGGGCCTTCGAAGGCGAGCGGGTCTCGCCGGCTCATGGGCAGGAAGTCATTGACCTGCACCGCGGCGCGGAACCTGACCGCGCGCGGCGCCGAGGCCGCCACGTCATCGGTCGCCATCACCAGCGCCGCCGCCCCGTCGGAGACCAGCGAGCAATCGGTGACCTTGAGCGGGTCGGCCACCACCGGGTTCTTCTCGCTCGCCACCTCGCAGAACTCCACCGGCAGCTCCTTGTGCAGATGGGCGAGCGGGTTGGCCATGGCGTTGGCGTGGTTCTTGGCGGCGATCTCGGCGAGCGTGCGCGCGTGGTCGCCGTATCTGTCGAAATAGGCCCGGGCAAACATGGCGAAGACCTGCGGAAAGCTCAGCCCCGCCTCCTCGGGCTGGTAGGCGGCGTGGCCGAGCCCGCGCGCGACCTCGGCGGTGGGCAGGTGGGTCATCTTTTCGACCCCGATCACCAGCGCCACCTTTGCCCGGCCCGCCTCGATCGCATCGCGCGCCGCATAGACCGCGGCCGAGCCCGAGGCGCAGGCATTTTCCAGCCGCGCGGCCGGGGTGAAGCGCAGATCGTCATGGATCGAGAGCGCCAGCGAGGAGGGGAAGCCTTCCGGCACCATGCCGCCGTTGAAATGGCCGACGAAGATCGCGTCCACATCGCCGGGCGCCACGCCCGAATGGGCGAGCGCCTCGCCGCCCGCCTGTACGATCAATTCCTCAAGCCCCTCGGCGAGCTTGCCGAAGCGCGTATGGCCCCAGCCGATGATCTGCACCATGTCGCACCCTCCTCATTGATGCCCGGATATTGCCGTGCCGCCGGGCCGGGCGCAATGGGCCCGCAGGCCGGGCAACGCAACGTCTCATTGAGTTTTGCCCGCGAAAGGGGCAGTCTGAATCCAGGCAGGAGGGACGCATGAGCCAGAGAAGACCGCGCACCCGCATTCAGGAGAAAAACCGCGCCGCGATACTGGAAGCGGCGCTGGAAGTGTTCAGCCAGACCGGCTTTCGCGGCGCCACGCTGGACCGCATCGCCCGCGCCGCCGGCCTGTCCAAGCCGAACCTGCTCTATTACTTCCCGTCGAAAGAGGCGATTCACAGCGCCCTGCTGGAGGAGCTCCTGGACAACTGGCTCGAGCCCCTGCGCGCGCTCGATGCGGCCGGCGACCCGGTGGAAGAGATCATCGCCTATGTGCTGCGCAAGCTGGAGATGGCCCGCACTATGCCGCGCGAAAGCCGCCTCTTCGCCAACGAGATCGTGCAGGGCGCGCCGCGGATCATGGGCGAGATCGAGGGACCGCTCAAGGCGCTGGTGGACGAAAAGGCCGCCGTGATCGCCGGCTGGGCCGAAGCCGGCAAGATCGCGCCGCTCGACCCCTATCACCTGATCTTCTCGATCTGGGCCACGACCCAGCATTACGCCGATTTCGACGTGCAGGTGCGTGCGATCCTGAAGCCCGGGGGCGACGCGCATTTCCAGGGCGCCGCGCGCTTTCTCAAGCAGCTCTATTGCGCGGTGTTAAGGAGCGGTTAACCCTGAGTGCATTTTTTCCGGCGCGTTAACCTGTGGCTAACTGACCGGCAG
The DNA here is from genome assembly GCA_027045905.1 of Paracoccaceae bacterium. GTDB lineage: Bacteria > Pseudomonadota > Alphaproteobacteria > Rhodobacterales > Rhodobacteraceae > JAAEUB01. The sequence continues at coordinate 2,585 of JALTZY010000032.1, read as the reverse complement.
TATCCTGGCGCCGTGGGGGCTCCTTGGGTGAGGAGCTGAACATGGAGATCTTTTCGCCGCTCAATCAGGTGGTTCAGGCCGCCCATGCTGCGCGGCTGCCGGTGTTCAAGCCGCCGGATCCGAATCGGATCAGCGCCGGAGAAACCGCTGCCCGGGCCGAGGCGGATACGAGCCCGATGAGCCATAACGACGCCAACAGCGCCCTGATTCGCACGGTCGGCAGAGCCGGCAGTCCGAAACAGGCCGGCGACAGTGCCACAGGGGCGGATGCGACGGGAGCGGGCAGGGATGCCGTCGCCGCCGATCGCCTGCTGCCGGAGGATCCCGACCGGCCCGCCGGCCCGCCGCCGGCCTTCGAGGTTTCGCTACTGGAGCGGGCGCTGGATTTCGAGCAGACCATGGCCCGCCTCGAAGTCCGGCGCCATCAGGCGGAGGACGCCAGGGCCGTGCGCCCGGATCCCGCACGCAGCAGCGCCTCCGCGACCCCACCGGGCGAAACGGCTGCGAGTTCGGGAACGGACTGGCGGGCAGAGCGGACGGGGGAGGACCCGCCTCCCGGCAGGGACCATGCCGCCTCTGATACGCCACGGGCTGGCGAATCCCTGCCAGCGCCCGCTTCCGCGGCTTGCGACCGAGCCCAGGCCCGGATCCAGGCCCTGGCCCGCTATCAGGACCCGCAGGTGTCGGCTCCCGGAGGCGATCCGGGCTGAGCTTAGGGCGTAGACCTATAAACCACGCACTGCCAGCGCGATCCTCGCAAAATATCAATGACTTGGGCGCGCCGCACAGCGTGGCCCCCTTTGCAAGCGGCCCGAGCCATTGATATTTTGCGAGGATCGCGCCCTTGGGTTCACGCGGATTTTCGCCCTGACTGCGTTGCAAGAACTTGAAATAGCATCACTATTCCTGCGCCCTTGCGCCTTGTCATGGCGAAAATCTGCCAAACTGGCGGTGCGTGGTTTATAGGTCTACGCCCCAGGTCATAATCGAAGCATTGCCGGAAACGGCCGGGGCGGGCGCCACAGCCCCGCCGAATCCCTCTCGGCCCTTTCCAAATCCGTCACGCCATGTAATAGGGACGTGCCAAACGAAAGCTCCAAAGGAGGACCCCATGGAGATTCGCGAGGCGCTTACCTTCGACGACGTGCTTCTGGTCCCGGCGGCCAGTTCGGTCCTGCCCAGCGAGGCCGACACATCCACCTTCGTCACCCGCTCCATTGCCCTCAACATCCCGCTTTTGTCTTCGGCCATGGACACGGTGACCGAGGCGCCCATGGCCATCGCCATGGCCCAGGCCGGCGGGCTCGGTGTGATCCACCGCAACCTTTCCATCGAGGAGCAGGCGCGCGAGGTGCGTCGGGTCAAGCGGTTTGAAAGCGGCATCGTCTACAATCCGATCACGCTCACCCCCGACCAGACCCTGGCCGATGCCCGCGCACTCGCCGAGCGCTACCGGATCACCGGCTTTCCGGTGGTGAGCGAGGAGGGCCGCGTGCTCGGCATCGTCACCAACCGCGACATGCGCTTTGCCAGCGATGACAAGACCCCGGTCAGTGCCATGATGACCAGCGAAAATCTCGCCATGCTGAGCGAGCCCGCCGATCTCGACGAGGCACGCTCGCTGATGCAGGCGCGCCGGCTCGAAAAGCTGCTGGTGGTGGACAAGGCGGGCAGGCTTACCGGCCTGCTCACGCTCAAGGACACCGAACAGGCGGTGCTGAACCCCCATGCCTGCAAGGACGATCTGGGCCGCCTGCGCGTTGCCGCCGCCACCACCGTGGGCGAGGCGGGTTTCGCGCGCTCCCGGGCGCTGGTCGAGGCGGGCTGCGACCTGATCGTGATCGACACCGCCCATGGCCACAGCGAGGGCGTGGCGCGCGCGGTCGAGCGGGTCAAGGCGCTGGGCGTCGAGGTCGTGGCCGGCAATGTCGCCACCGCCGAGGCCACCCGCGCGCTGATCGAGGCGGGTGCCGACGGCATCAAGGTCGGCATCGGCCCGGGCTCGATCTGCACCACGCGCATGGTCGCGGGCGTCGGCGTGCCGCAGCTCACCGCGATCATGGATTGCGCCGAGTCTGCGGGCGACATCCCGATCATCGCCGACGGCGGCATCAAGTTCTCCGGGGATTTCGCCAAGGCCATCGCCGCCGGCGCCTCCTGTGCCATGGTCGGCAGCATGATCGCCGGCACCGATGAAAGCCCTGGCGAGCTGATCCTCTACCAGGGCCGCAGCTTCAAGTCCTACCGCGGCATGGGCAGTCTCGGCGCCATGGCCCGCGGCTCGGCCGACCGCTACTTCCAGAAGGATGCGGCTTCCGACAAGCTGGTGCCCGAAGGGATCGAGGGCCAGGTGCCCTACAAGGGTGCGGCCAGCGCCGTGATCCACCAGCTGGTCGGCGGCCTGCGCGCGGCCATGGGCTATACCGGCAATGCAACCATCGCCGAAATGCGCCGCAACTGTTCCTTCGTCAAGATCACCGGCGCCGGGCTCAAGGAAAGCCATGTGCATGACGTGCAGATCACCCGCGAAAGCCCCAATTATCGGGTGATGTAACAGCCAGGGCGGGCCGCCCGCTCTCCCGCCC
>JALTZY010000031.1 GCA_027045905.1 Paracoccaceae bacterium | reverse complement strand
TCCGAGAGAACCGTCGAGGCAACCTGGCGAAGAATAGGAACACTCCTCGACCGGTTTACACCCGACGAATGCGCAAACTACCTCAAAAACGCAGGATACGCTTCAACCTAGCCTCATCTCGTTCTAGGGCGTAGCCTCAGGGACTCAGCCGCGCGCCTTTTCCTCGACACTGGCCGCCATTGCCTCGGCGCGGGCGGCGATTTCGGCCAGGGTGTCGGTCACCGCCTCCGGGATCACCGGCACCTCGACCTTCTCCGGGCTCGCCTTGAGCGCCTCGATCTGCTCCTGCGCCTGGACCAGCCTGGCCTCGGCGATGCGCAGATTGTCCTCCATCCCGGCTGTCTTGTCCGCCAGCATCAGCCCGGCCATCAGCAGCATCCGCGACTCGGTGAGGTGCGGGATCTGCTCGACCAGCATACGCGCCTCGTTGTCGAGCATGGCGGCGGCGCTTTCTAGGAAGTGCTCCTCGCCCTCCTGGCAGGCCACCTCGAAGGAACGCCCGCCGACGGTGATCTTCACATCAGGCATGTTCGCTCTCCTCCGCTGCCGGGGGTTCGGTGCTCTGGCTGCTCTCTGCGCCGCCGGGGCCTGCCGAAGGCGCGGGCTCCACCAGGGGCGCCAGTTCGGCCAGGATCGCGTCGAGTTCGCTGCGGTCGGCGGCCTGGGTGGCGCGCAGGGCCTCGAGCTCGGCCATCATCGACTTGTTTACCAGATGCGGTTCGGCAAGCCCCTGGGCGACGGCCTCGCGCAGGGCGGCGTTATTGGCGCGCAACTCGCTGTTGACCTTGCGCAGATGCGCCACCCCGGCCTCGCCTTCCTCAAGCGCCTTGCGCAGCCGCTCCACCTCTTCGCTCAGCCTGGCGACTGTGCTTTCCTGCTTTTCGCGGATCGCGCGCACGCGTTCTTCCAGCTGGGCATTGGCCACGCGCTCTTCCTCGAGCGCGCTGCGCAGCTTCTGCACCTCCTCGCCCAGCGCCGGGTCGGGCCTGGGCCCCAGCGCCTCGAGCCCCTGGCCAATCCGATCAAGGGCCGCGGTGATCCTTGCTTCCAGCTCGGAAATATCGCTCATCTCTGCCTGTCCCACCAAACTGTTGCAATACGCATAGCACCCGCCCCCCTTGCAGGCAAGAAAGCTATTCCAGCCGGCTGATGACCACGGTGACTTCGGGCTTGCGGCCGATCTCCTCCTGCGCGGCGCGGCGGGCAAGCTTGCGCAGCTCCTCTTCCAGCCTGTCGTCATCGGCCAGCAGGCCCGCCCCCGCCCGGCTGAGGAACTGCTCCATTTCCTCCTCCAGCACCTCGACCAGCGGCGCGCGCGAGGTGCCGGTCTCGGCGAGCCCCATGGCCTCGACCCAGGGCGCGCCCAGGGGGGTGTCGCCTTCGAGGATCAGGCTGACCATCACATGGCCGTTGAGCGCCATGCGGATGCGGTCGCGCACCACCCCGTCGAGCGCGCCGATCAGCCGGCTACCGTCAAGATAGACCCGCTCGGCCTCCACATGCTCGACCACATGCGGCGCCTCGCCGGCAAGGTCGCAGACGGCGCCATTGACCACCACCATGCTGGCCCGCCCGCCCGCGCGCGCAAGCCGCGCATGCTCGCTGAGATGGCGGTGCTCGCCATGCATGGGGATGACGATATCCGGGTCGAGCATCTCGTGCACGCGCATGAGGTCCGGGCGGTTGGCATGGCCGGAGACGTGGTAGAGGTCGCTTTCGGCCACCACGTCCACGCCCATCTCGCTATAGGCATTGAGCAGGCGCGCCACCGCGCGCTCGTTGCCGGGGATGGTCTTGGAGGAAAACAGGAACAGGTCCCCCTCGGCCATCTGCATGCCCAGATACTTGCCGCGCGCAAGCTGGGCCGAGGCCGCGCGCCGCTCGCCCTGGCTGCCGGTGACCAGCAGCATCAGCTCGCTGCGCGGCAGATCGCGCGCATCCTCGACCGGGATGGTCTCGGGGAAGTCGGAGAGCAGCCCGCATTCGCCCGCCGCCAGCACCATGCGCTGCATGGCGCGGCCCAAGAGGCAGACCTTGCGCCCGGCCGCCACCCCGGCGGCGGCAAGCTGCTGCAGGCGCGCGACATTGGAAGCGAATGTGGTCGCCACCACCATCTGCTCAGCGCTTTTCACGAGCTTCACCAGATCCGGCCCGATGCTGGCCTCGGAGCGGCCGGGCCGGTCGCTGAAGACATTGGTCGAATCGCAGATCAGCGCGTGGATGCCCCCCTCTGCAGCCACCTCGCGCCACAGGCTTTCGTCGAACGGCTCGCCGACGACCGGGGTTTCGTCGAGCTTGAAATCGCCGGTATGGACAAGGCGGCCGGCGGGCGTGTCGATCACCAGCCCCGAGCTCTCGGGGATCGAGTGGCTGAGCGGCAGGAAAGAGACCGTGAACGGGCCGGCCTCGATCTTCTCGGGCCAGGGCCGGGCTGCGTGTATCGCGTCCGGGTTCGCGCCGGCCTCCTCCATCTTGCGCCTTGCGTGCCAGGCGGTGAAGGGGCGGGCATGGACCGGCGCCTTGAGGCGGCGATGCAGGCGGCCGATCGCGCCCACATGGTCTTCATGCGCATGGGTGATGAAGATCGCCTCGAGCCGGTCGGCATTCTCTTCGAGCCAGGAAATATCGGGCATGATCAGGCTGACGCCGGGGGTGGTGTCCATGTCCGGGAAGGTCACCCCCAGATCGACCAGGATCAGCCGCTCGCGCCCCGGCGCGCCCCAGCCATAGACATAGGCGTTCATGCCGATTTCCCCCGCCCCGCCCAGGGGCAGGAAGATCAGCCGCTCGTTGTTGCTCATATCGTGCCCTGCTCCCTGTTATGGGCGTGGATCACCATCAGCCCGTGCATGGTAAGATCGTCCTCGATCACGTCGAAATGCGCTTCGCCCTGCGCAAAAAGCGGCGCGAGCCCGCCGGTGGCGATCACCTTCATCGGCGTGCCGTGCTCTTCGCGCACCCGGTCGATCAGCCCGTTGACGAGCCCCACATAGCCCCAGAAGATGCCCGACTGGATACAGGCCACCGTATTGGTGCCGATCACCCGCTCGGGCTGGGAGACATCCACATGCGGCAGCGCCGCCGCGCCTTGGTGCAGTGCCTCGAGGCTCAGATTGACCCCCGGCGCGATCACCCCGCCGATATAGGCGCCATCATGGGCCACCACGTCGATATTGGTGGCGGTGCCGAAATCCACCACCATGCAGTCGCCCCCGTGGCGGTCAAAGGCAGCGGCCGCATTGGCCAGCCGGTCCGGCCCTACCGCGGTGCCCGGATCGACCCGGGGCGGATGCGGCAGAAGGCAGCCGGGCTTGCCCACCACCAGCGGGCGCAGGCCGAAGAAGCGGTCGGCAAAGACGCGCAGATTCCACACCACGCGCGGCACGGTCGAGGAGATCACCACGCCGGTAATGTCCAGCTCGATGCCGTAATGGCGGATCAGGGTGGAAAACCAGGTGAAATAGGCGTCCGCCGTGCGCGCATGGTGGGTCGAGGTGCGCAAGGTGCACAGGAATTTCTCCCCGTCCCAGATCGAAAACACCGTGTTGGTATTGCCGCAATCAATCGCCAGAAGCATCTTCGCCCCCCGGTTCCGCTCCCGAAAAGAATACCTCGCCCGCCGCCACGCGCCGTTCGCCTCCGCCTTCGCCGCTTGATAGGACAAGTTGCCCGGCCGCGTCCACATCCTTGAAGATGCCGCGGAAGCGCTCGCGCGGCAGGCGCACCTCGATTGCTTCGCCCAGCCGGGCGGCGCGCTCGAGCCAGGCGGCGCGGATCGGGGCAAAGCCGTAAGCGGCAAAGCGCGCCTCGCGCGCAGCCCAGGCACGGGCCAAGAGCGGCAGAAAATCCTCGGGCGCGATCCGCACCCCGTGATCGGCCAGCGCCACCGCAGGAAGCGCGCCGGGCTCGAGCCGCGCGGGGTCCGGCGCGGCGGCGAGATTCATGCCGATGCCCACCGCCAGCGCCCCGCCGGGCAGGCCCTCGAGCAGGATCCCCGCAAGCTTGCCGCCGGCGAGCAGCACGTCATTGGGCCATTTCAGGCGCGGCGCGAGCCCGAGCCCCTCCAGCGCATCCGCCAGCGCCAGTGCGGCGACGAAGGAGTGCAAAGCCGCCCGATCCGGCGCGCCGGGCGCGGGCAAAAGCAGGGTCGCGGAGAAGTTGCCTTCGGGCTGGACCCACACCCGCCCCCGGCGCCCGCGCGCGGCTTTCTGGCGGGCGGCGAAGATCCAAGTGGGACCGACGCACTCTCCGGCCCGCCGGCGCGCCTCGTCCAGCGTCGAGTCGACGCTCTCCAGCATCACCCGGCCATATCCTTCAGGCCAGCCGCTCACCGGCGGGTACGCCCGATTTTTCGCGGACAAATCGCCCCCGCCACTCAGCGCACCAGCGCCTGCGCCGCCGCCGCGGCCATGGCTTCGACGCCGAACATGTTGACCACGCCCAGAAGCATCACCGCCGCCGATCCCACCAGCGCCAGCCAGGCGACCGGCGTCATCGGGGTTTCGGCCCCCTCGCTCTCGGCGCCGAAATACATGAAATAGACGATGCGCAGGTAGTAGAACGCCCCGATCACGCTGGCGATCACCCCCGCGAGCGCCAGCCAGGCAAGCCCCGACTGCACCGCCGCATTGAGCACATAGAGCTTGCCGAAGAAGCCCAGCATGGGCGGCACACCGGCAAGCGAAAACAGCAGCACCAGCATGGCCAGCGCCTTCAGCGGCTCGGCGCGGGCGTATTGGTTCAGGCTGGCGATATCGGTCACCGGCTTGCCGTCGCGCTCCATCGACATGATGAAGGCGAAAGTGCCGATATTCATGGCCAGGTAGATCGCCATGTAGATCAGCATCGCCTGTACCCCCAGCGCATTGCCCGCCGCCAGCCCCATCAGGGCAAAGCCCATATGCGCGATCGAACTGTAGGCCATCAGGCGCTTGATGTTGCGCTGGCCGATCGCCGCCACGGCACCGAGGAACATGGAAAGCAGCGACAGCAGCGCGATGATCTGGCGCCAGTCATCCACCGCCTGGCCAAAGGCATCGAACAGCACCCGGCCCAAGAGCCCCATCGCCGCGAGCTTGGGCGCGGTGGCGAAGAAGGCGGTGACCGGGGTCGGCGCGCCTTCATAGACGTCGGGCGTCCACATGTGGAAGGGCACGGCGCTGACCTTGAAGGTCAGGCCCGCGATCACGAAGGCAAGCCCGATCAGCAGGCCCAGCCCCACATGGCCGTCGCTGGCCGCGCCGAGGATGCCGCTGAAAAGCGTCGTGCCCGCATAGCCATAGGCGAGCGAGGCGCCGTAGAGCAGCAGCCCCGATCCGAGCGCGCCGAGCACGAAATACTTGAGCCCCGCCTCGGTGGAGCGCTCCGAATTGCGGTTCATCGCCGCCACCACATAGAGCGCAAGCGACTGCAGTTCGAGCCCCATGTAGAGCACCATCAGGTCGCCCGCCGAGACCATCACCATCATGCCCACAACCGACAGCGCGATCAGCACGGGGTATTCGAATTTCAGCAGCCCGCGCCGCTCCAGCGCCCCCTGTCCCACCAGCAGCACCAGGGCCGCGGCCAGCAGCACCGCCGCCTTGGCAAAGCGGCTGTAGGCATCGACCACGAAGGAGCCGCCAAAGGCGCTTTCGGCCCCCGGCCCGCCCGACGCCACCACGAAGGCCAGCAGCGCCATCACCGCCGCGCTGGTCCAGGTAAGCGCCCCGGCGAGCCTGTCCTTGCCGGTATAGACCGCCACCAGCAGAGCGGCCATGGCAAAGAGCGCCAGCAGGATTTCCGGCAGGATCGTCTGAATATCGGCAGAAATCATGTCCGCCCCCTTAATGCGTGGCTGTGGCGGCGCTGCCCAGATCGGGCAGGCTCGCCTGGAAGTGTTCGAGAAGTGCTGCGACCGACGGGCCGATCAGGTCGGTGACCAGCGAGGGATAGATCCCGAGCAGCAGGGTGAAGAACACCAGCGGCGCGAAGATCGCCCTTTCGCGCGCATCCATGTCGGCAATCCCCTTGAGGCTCTCCCTGATCAGTTCGCCGAACACCACCCGGCGGTAGAGCCAGAGCGCATAGGCGGCCGAAAGGATCACCCCCGAGGTCGCGACCAGAGCGACCCATGTATCGGCCTGGAACATGCCGCTCAGCGTCAGGAATTCGCCGACGAAGCCCGAAGTGCCCGGCAGCCCCACATTGGCCATGGTAAAGAGCATGAAGACGAGCGCGTATTTGGGCATCCGGTTCACCAGCCCCCCATAGGCGGCGATCTCGCGGGTATGCATCCGGTCATAGACCACGCCCACCACCAGGAACAGCGCCGCCGAGACGAAGCCGTGGCTGAGCATCTGGAAGATCGCCCCGTCCATCCCCTGCTGGTTGAAGGCGAAGATACCCGCGGTCACATAGCCCATATGGGCGACCGACGAATAGGCGATGAGCTTCTTCATGTCCTCCTGCACCAGCGCCACCAGCGAGGCATAGACGATGGCAATGGCGCTGAGCCACAGCACGAAGCTCGCCATCACCTCCGATCCCACCGGAAACATCGGCAGGCTGAAGCGCAGGAAGCCGTAGCCGCCCATCTTCAGGAGGATCGCCGCCAGCACCACCGAGCCCGCCGTGGGCGCTTCCACATGGGCATCGGGCAGCCAGGTATGGACCGGCCACATCGGCATCTTGACCGCGAAGCTGGCGAAGAAGGCGAGGAACAAGAGCGTCTGCACCCCGCCCACGATCTGGATGCCCAGCAGGCTGAAGCTCTCCGATCCGAACTGGTGATTCATCAGCGCCGGGATGTCGGTCGTGCCGGCCTCCACATACATGTAGATCATGGCGACCAGCATCAGCAC
>JALTZY010000030.1 GCA_027045905.1 Paracoccaceae bacterium | reverse complement strand
GCCGCCGATCCCGCCCGCCGCCGGCCCCGAGCGGCCGGACATGCCCGCGGGCGGCGCGATTTTCCCGCACAAGCCGCATTCCCCGGGCCGGAGGGGCGCGCGCCTGCGGCTGGGTGCAGATTCCCCCCTTGCCTTGCCCTTCCTTGCGGCCTATACGGCCCATTCCATGCGCGGCCGGCCCACGGCATGCCGAGTCGCGCCCATACCGACCCCAAGTTCAAGGAGACGGAAATGCCCAAGCTGAAGACGAAATCGAGCTGCAAGAAGCGGTTCAAGGTGACGGCCTCGGGCCGGATCAAGTCGGCTCAGGCCGGCAAGCGCCACGGCATGATCAAGCGCACCAACAAGTTCATTCGCAATGCTCGCGGCACCACCACGCTGTCGAAGCCTGACGAGAAGATCGTCAAGCCGATGATGCCTTATTCGCGCTGAGGAGATACCGACATGCCCCGTAGCACACCCGGCCCCGTCACCCATGCCCGCCACAAGAAGGTCATCAAGGCCGCCAAGGGCTATTACGGCCGCCGCAAGAATACCTTCAAGGTCGCGCGCCAGGCCGTGGACAAGGCCAACCAGTACGCCACCCGCGACCGCAAGCAGCGCAAGCGCAACTTCCGCGCGCTCTGGATTCAGCGCATCAATGCCGCCGTGCGCGCCCGCGACGAGTCGCTGACCTATTCGCGCTTCATCAACGGGCTCAACAAGGCCGGGATCGAAGTGGACCGCAAGGTGCTCGCCGATCTCGCCGTAAACGAGCCGGAGGCCTTTGACAGCATCGTCGATCAGGCCAGGGCCGCCTTGGCCGAGTGATCCGCATACGGCTCACCGATCCGGACCGGGTACGGACACGCAAGCAGCTTCAAGGCCGCCGGGCCCCGCGCTGGCGGCCTTCGTGCGGGTCTGTGCGCCGTGGCGTCGCCCGGGCGGTGTAATGCCTGACCGGACGGATCTGCGCGGACAGGCAAGGCGGACAGGCAGGGAAGATGCGCGGGATCGGAACAGACGGGACGGGATACGCATGAGCAGGGACCGGGGCGGCAAGGACGCCGGGGCAGGGCCTGCCGCACCTGCCGCGGAATGGCGCAATTTCTACGGCCGGTTGCGCGGCAAGGGGCTGCGTGCGGCGCAGCGCGCCTATCTCGAAGAGGACCTGCCCCGCCTCTCGCCGGGGCCGGTTTCACGCGAAGAGAACCCGGCGCGCGAGAAGCTGGATATCGGTGCGCGGTTCGGCGAGCGCCCGCTCTGGCTGGAGGTCGGTTTCGGCGGGGGGGAGCATCTGGTGGCGCTGGCGGCGGCACATCCGGAGGTGGCGTTCATTGGATGCGAACCCTATCTGAACGGGGTGGCGATGCTGCTGGGCAAGCTGCGGGCGAGACCGCTGGAAAACCTGACGATCTATCCGGGAGATGTGCGCGACCTGTTTGATGTCCTGCCGGAAGGGTCGGTGGCGCGCACCTATCTTCTCTATCCCGACCCCTGGCCGAAGCGGCGCCATCACCGGCGGAGATTCGTCACTCCGGGATATCTGCGGGAGCTGTACCGGGTCATGCTGCCCGGGGCGGAATTGCGGCTGGCAACCGACATCGCTGATTATGTACGCCAGGCGCTGGAAGAGGTGCCGAGGGCAGGCTTCGAATGGCTCGCCGGCTCCGCGCGCGACTGGCGCGAGCCCTGGGAAGGATGGGTTTCCACACGCTATGAGCAGAAGGCCCTGCGTGAGGGCCGGGCGGCGCATTACCTGCGGTTTCGCCGGCAGTAGCCGGGCATCTGCCGCGCATGGCTCCGGCGGGGGCCGCAGGGGGCGGACTGCGGTCTTCTCGGAGAATCGTGCCTCCGGCGGGCAAGTGAGTTGTTTACGCGGTCTGACATGGTCTGTTTTCGCGGATCATCGCGTCGAGGATGACGAGGAGTTTGCGCGTTACGGCGATGATCGCCTGTCTGGGGGCTTTCCCGTTTGCTCTGAGCCGCTCTGCGAAGGCGCGCAGGGCCGGGTCGTTTCGCGCTGCGCTGAGACCGGCCATGTGGAGCGTGTCGCGCAGGCTCTCGCGGCCGCCGCCGATGCGGCGTCTTGCGGAGCGCACGCCGCTGTCACGTGCCATCGGCGCAAGGCCGGCCAGCGCCGCGAGCCGGCGCGGGCTGAGGCTGGCGAGTTCCGGCAACCCGGCCAGAAGCGCGGTGGCCGAAACCGGGCCGACGCCTGGCGCCGTGCGCAAGAGGGCCGCCCGCCCGCCGGCCTGCGCAACACGGGCGGCAAACCGCGCCAGATCCGCATTGGCAATGCGCCCGTGCCCGTCCGGGCCGGCCGCGTCGATCCAGTGCTTCGCCACATCGACTCCGAAGACATTTTCCATCATGATGCTCCTGTTCCAGTCGCACGGGATCGGCAGAAACCGTCCCGATCAGGTGTGCAGGACAAACCATCGCGGGCGGGGCTCGGGCCCGCAGACGATGCCTCTGAGCAATCAGGGCATCCGGATATTTGCGAACTCCCGCCCGCAACCATCATCGCACACGAGAAACGGACTGGGATATTTGCAGAAGTGTGAAGACGGGTGGCTGGTGCCCGGGGCTGCGGTCTGTTACTGCCGTGTCGGGAGAGCGCGAATGGTCCTTTCCGACAACATGCGCGGCGCCGGGCTGATGATGGTGTCCATGGCCGCCTTCACCCTCAACGACACGGTGATGAAGACCCTTGCGGGCGAGCTGCCACTGTTTCAGGCGATCTTTCTGCGCGGGGTGCTGACCACGCTCGGCATGGCGCTTTTGGGGCGTGTCATGGGCGGGCTCCGGTTTCGGCTGTCGCGGCGCGACTGGGGGGCGATTGCGCTCAGGACCTTCTGCGAGGGGGCGGCGACGTTTCTGTTTCTGACGGCGCTGTTTCACGCGCCGATTGCCAATGTCACCGCGATCCTTCAGAGCCTGCCGCTGACGGTGGCGCTGGGGGCGACGCTGTTTCTGGGCGAGCCGCTGGGCTGGCGGCGGCTGGTGGCGATCCTGATCGGTCTCGTCGGCGTACTGATCATCGTGCGCCCCGGCGCGGCGGGGTTCAGCGTCTGGTCGCTATATGCGCTGGCGGCGGTGGGGTTCGTGACCATCCGCGACCTTGCCGTGCGCCGCCTGTCTGCTGAGGTGCCGAGCCTGACGGTGGCGCTGGCGGGTGCGGGGGCGATCACGCTGGCGGCGGGGCTGGCCTCGGCCTGGCAGGGCTGGGTGACGCTGGGGGCGGGGCAAATGGCGCGTCTGGCGCTGGCGAGCCTGTTCATTCTCGCGGGCTATCTTGCCAGCGTGATGACCATGCGCCGGGGCGAGATCGGCTTTGTTGCTCCTTTTCGCTACACGGGCATCCTCTGGGCATTGGCGCTGGGCTGGCTGGTATTCGGCGAATGGCCCGACCGGCTGACCCTGCTGGGCGCGGCGATCGTGGTGGCGATGGGCCTGTTCACGCTCTGGCGCGAGCGCCGGGCGCGCGCGGCTGGCACCTGAGCGCAAAGGGCTGTTGACAGGGGCAGCGACTCCCCATATACGGCGCGCGTCGGGCAGGGGTTTGCCTCGGTGGTTTGTCCCGTCCGACACCTGAGAGACTCAAGTGGTCAAGACCCGGGCTCGCCGGCTCCGGTCCTCTGGAATTCCACCGCGTCGTTCCCGCGAGCGAGGGGACGGGTGCGGTTCGCTTGCGTTTTACGGACGCGTAAGGCGCATATGAAACTGAAATGTGTTGCAACACGGGGAAGAGCCTCCATGCCAACGATCCAGCAGCTGATCCGCAAGCCGCGTCAGCCGAAAGTCAAGCGTTCCAAGTCCCTTCACATGGAGGGCTGCCCGCAGAAGCGCGGCGTGTGCACCCGCGTCTATACCACGACGCCCAAGAAGCCGAACTCGGCCATGCGCAAGGTCGCCAAGGTGCGCCTGACCAATGGCTACGAGGTGATCAGCTATATCCCCGGCGAGAGCCACAACCTGCAGGAGCACTCGGTGGTGCTGATCCGCGGGGGCCGGGTCAAGGACCTTCCGGGTGTGCGCTACCACATCCTGCGCGGTGTGCTCGACACCCAGGGGGTCAAGGACCGCAAGCAACGCCGCTCCAAATACGGCGCCAAGCGCCCGAAGTAAGAGGATACCGACATGTCGCGCCGTCACGCCGCAGAAAAACGCGAAATCCTGCCCGACGCCAAATATGGCGACCGGGTGGTGACCAAATTCATGAACAACCTGATGATCGACGGCAAGAAGTCCGTCGCCGAGCGCATCGTCTACAATGCCTTCGACCGCATCGAGGCCAAGGTCAAGCGCGCGCCGGTGGAGATCTTCCACGAGGCGCTTGACAACATCAAGCCCTCGGTCGAGGTGCGTTCGCGCCGGGTGGGTGGCGCCACCTATCAGGTGCCGGTCGAGGTGCGCCCCGAGCGCCGCGAGGCGCTGGCGATCCGCTGGCTGATCGCCGCCTGCCGCAACCGCAACGAAAACACCATGGAAGAGCGCCTTGCCGGCGAGCTTCTCGACGCCGTGAACAACCGCGGCGCCGCTGTCAAGAAACGTGAAGACACCCACAAGATGGCCGAAGCCAACAAGGCCTTCAGCCATTACCGCTGGTAACCCGGAAAGAACAGACCCATGGCACGCGAATATCCGCTTGAGCGCTACCGCAACTTCGGCATCATGGCCCACATCGATGCCGGCAAGACCACCGTGACCGAGCGCATCCTGTATTACACCGGCAAGTCGCACAATATCGGCGAGGTGCATGACGGCGCTGCCACCATGGACTGGATGGAGCAGGAGCAGGAGCGGGGCATCACCATCACCTCGGCCGCCACCACCACCTTCTGGGAGCGCACCGAAGACGGCAAGAGCGCCCAGACCGAAAAGCACCGGATGAACATCATCGACACCCCCGGCCATGTGGACTTCACCATCGAGGTGGAGCGCTCGCTCGCCGTGCTCGATGGCGCGGTGGCGGTGCTTGACGCCAATGCCGGGGTCGAGCCGCAGACCGAGACCGTCTGGCGCCAGGCCGACCGCTACAAGGTGCCGCGCATCGTCTTCGTCAACAAGATGGACAAGATCGGCGCCGATTTCTTCAACTGCGTGCACATGATCGAGGACCGCACCGGCGCCAGGCCTGCCCCGGTGCAGATCCCGATCGGCGCCGAGAACGAGCTCGAGGGCATCGTTGACCTGATCACAATGAAGGAATGGGTCTGGGCCGGCGACGACCTCGGCGCTTCCTGGGAGCAGCGCGAGGTGCGCGACAGCCTCAAGGATCAGGCCGAGGAATGGCGCGGCAAGCTGATCGAGACCGCCGTCGAGATGGATGACGACGCGATGATGGCCTACCTCGAGGGCGAGGAGCCCGACGTGCCGACCCTGCGCAAGCTGATCCGCAAGGGCACGCTCTCGCTCAGCTTCGTGCCGGTGCTTTGCGGCTCCGCCTTCAAGAACAAGGGCGTGCAGCCGCTCCTGAACGCGGTGATCGACTACCTGCCCAGCCCGCTCGACGTGCCGGCCTATATGGGCTTCGCCCCGGGCGACGAAAGCGAGGAGCGCAACATCGCTCGCCACCCCTCCGATGACGAGCCCTTCTCGGCGCTCGCGTTCAAGATCATGAACGACCCCTTCGTGGGCACCCTGACCTTCACCCGCATCTATTCGGGCACGCTGAACAAGGGCGACAGCATCCTGAACTCCACCAAGGGCAAGAAGGAGCGCATCGGCCGGATGATGATGATGCACTCCAACGACCGCGAGGAGATCACCGAAGCCTTTGCCGGCGACATCATCGCGCTGGCGGGCCTGAAGGACACCACCACCGGCGACACGCTCTGCGCGGTCAACGCCCCGGTGGTGCTCGAGACCATGACCTTCCCGGACCCGGTGATCGAGATCGCCGTCGAGCCCAAGACCAAGGCCGACCAGGAGAAGATGGCGGCAGGGCTCGCGCGGCTCGCGGCTGAAGACCCGTCCTTCCGGGTCGAGACCGACCTCGAGAGCGGCCAGACCATCATGAAGGGCATGGGCGAACTGCACCTCGACATCCTCGTTGACCGCCTCAAGCGCGAATTCAAGGTCGAGGCCAATATCGGCGCGCCGCAGGTGGCCTACCGCGAGACCATCTCGCGCCAGGTCGAGCACACCTACACCCACAAGAAGCAGTCCGGCGGTTCGGGCCAGTATGCCGAAGTCAAGCTCGAGATCACCCCGACCGAGCCGGGCGAGGGCTACTCGTTCGAGAGCCGCATCGTCGGCGGCGCGGTGCCCAAGGAATACATCCCGGGCGTGGAAAAGGGTATCCAGTCGGTGATGGACAGCGGCCCGCTGGCCGGCTTCCCGGTGATCGACTTCAAGGTCGCGCTGGTGGACGGCAAGTATCACGACGTGGACTCCTCGGTGCTGGCCTTCGAGATCGCGTCGCGCATGTGCATGCG
The DNA here is from genome assembly GCA_027045905.1 of Paracoccaceae bacterium. Taxonomy (GTDB): domain Bacteria; phylum Pseudomonadota; class Alphaproteobacteria; order Rhodobacterales; family Rhodobacteraceae; genus JAAEUB01. Next base: position 501 of record JALTZY010000030.1, on the reverse strand, counting down.
CGAGGGGCTCAAGCTCGCCGGCGCCAAGCTTCTGGAACCGGTGATGAAGGTCGAGGTGATCACGCCCGAGGAATATACCGGCAACATCATCGGCGACCTCACCAGCCGCCGCGGCCAGGTGACCGGCCAGGAGCCGCGCGGCAACGCTGTGGCGATCAACGCCATGGTGCCGCTGGCCAACATGTTCGGCTACATCAATACCCTGCGCTCCATGTCCTCGGGCCGGGCGCAGTTCACCATGCAGTTCGATCACTACGATCCGGTGCCGCAGAACATCAGTGAAGAAATCCAGGCGAAATTTGCCTGACCGAAACAGCCGGCCGGGCACGAGCCCGGCTTGCGCCAGAGACCAAAGAGACAAAAGAGGAGGCCACCATGGCTAAGGAAAAGTTTGACCGTTCCAAACCGCACGTCAACATCGGCACGATCGGGCATGTTGACCACGGCAAGACGACGCTGACGGCGGCGATCACGAAGCAGTTTGGGGAATTCAAGGCGTAT
>JALTZY010000029.1:390-6934 GCA_027045905.1 Paracoccaceae bacterium | reverse complement strand
GGCATGGGCGCGGCGGCGGCACCGGCAGCCCCGCCCCCGCGCCCATGCCGGCCCCCGGCGGCACGGCCGGTCCTGCGCCCGCGCCGCAGTTCAGCCCGGAGCAGGCCTACCAGGGCAAGGTCATTCTCGGCACCACGCTGGGGATCTTCTTCCACGAACTCGGCCACGCGCTGATCGGCGAGACCAACCTGCCTGCGACCGGGCCCGAAGAGGATGTGGCCGATGAATTCTCGGCCATGGTTCTGGGCTCGGTGGCCAAGGGTGACGGCTCCAATCCGGCTCTCGCCCAGGCCTTTGCCGACGCGGCCGAATATGCCTCTCTGTTCTGGTTCTATGCCGGGGTGCAGAGCATGGAGTCGGACCTCTCCGAATCCTGGCAGGACGAGCACGCGCCCGGCCTCAAGCGCTTCCGCAATTCCTTCTGCCTGCTCTATGCCTCGAACCCGCCGGAATACGAGGACCTTGCACGGCTGGTCGAATTCGAAGACGTGACCAAACAGCGCTGTCAGGAAGATTACGCGAAGCGGCTGAACGCCTGGAACGCGATCCTGTCAACGGTGATGCGCCAGCCGGGCAGCACCGGGGGCGGCACGCTCTCGGTGCGCTTCGAGCGGCCGAGCAGCGATGCCGGGCGCGCGATCAAGGCGCTGCTGGGCGACAGCGGCGACATGGGCCGGGTGGTGGCCTTCCTCGGCCAGATGTTCGCCTGGCCGCGGAATGTCGAGGTGGTGTTCCGCGATTGCGGCGACATCAATGCTTGGTATTCGCCCGCCGAAGCCTCGGTCACCATGTGCTACGAGATGACCGAATTCGCCTCGCAGGTGATCTTCGAGGGCGACCAGACGCTGGGCAACAACCCGGCGCCCGTACCCGCCGGCACCGGTGCCCCCCCCGGCACTCACCAGCTGACCGAAGCGGAGCAGTTCCTGCTCGGCATCTGGACCACCACCGCCATGGTCAATGGCAGCCCGGCCCAGATCGCCGTCGCCTATGCCGACGACATGAGCTATGTCAGCCAAGAGCAATATCCGAACCTGACCATCAATATCGCCGGCACCTGGGCTGCCGACGTGGTGACCGATGGCGGCAACGTGATCGCGCTCGAATACGCCCCCTATGACTGGGAGCCCAGGCAGATCTGCGACGCGAATAACCGCAATTGCCAGTCCTTCACCCCCGAAAGCGGCCGGACGCAGATCACCGCCACCAGCCAGAACACGGTGGAAGCAGACGGGCTGACCTGGACCCGGGTGCAGCAATAGGCAGCCGGCGGGCAGCAGCAGGGCGCGGCAGGCCTGCGCCCTATCCCCACAGATCCGGCGCGGGCGGATGCACCCCTTGCGCGTCGAATCGCAACGGGTGCGCGCGATCCTCGGCCAGCAGCAGCGGGCCGTCGAGGTCGACCCAGCCCGCCCCCTGCGCCACCAGCGTCGCCGGGGCCATGGCCAGCGAGGAGCCGACCATGCAGCCGACCATGATCCGGTAACCCTCCGCCTCGGCCGCCCGCTTCAGCGCCAGCGCCTCGGTGAGCCCGCCGGTCTTGTCGAGCTTGATGTTGACGACATCATACTTGCCCTTGAGCGCGGGCAGGCTGGCGCGGTCATGGGCGCTCTCGTCGGCGCAGACCGGCACCGGGCGTTCCAGGCCCAAGAGCGCCTCATCCTCGCCCGCCGGCAGCGGCTGCTCCACGAGCTCCACCCCGAGGCGGAGCAGATGCGGGGCAAGCTCGGCATAGATTTCGATGCTCCAGCCCTCATTGGCATCGACGATGAGACGGGAGCGCGGCGCTCCCGCGCGCACCGCCTCAAGCCGGGCCATGTCGTCGGGCGTGCCCAGCTTGATCTTCAACAGCGGACGAAAGGCATTCTTCTCTGCCTCCGTGCGCATCCTTTCCGGGCTGTCCATGCTCAGCGTATAGGCGGTGATCTCGGGGCCCGGCCGCCCCAGCCCGGCAAGCTCCCAGACCCGCCTTCCCGCACGCCTCGCTTCCAGATCCCACAGCGCGCAATCCACCGCATTGCGCGCCGCCCCGGGCGGCAGAAGCGCCTGCAACTCGGCCCGGTCAAAACGCTCGGGCAGCCCCGCGATCTGCGCCTCCACGCTCTCCATGCTCTCGCCATAACGCGCATAGGGCACGCATTCGCCCCGCCCCTCCACGCCACCGTCGCACAGCCGCACCGTCAGCACCCTGGCCTCGCTGCGCGAACCGCGGCTGATGGTAAATACCTGCGCCAGCCGGAACACGTCGCGCGTCACGCTTAGCTGCATCGCCCTCTTCCTCTTGCCGAAAATATCCCCGCCGGAGACACGATTTTTTGCGAAAATATCCCCGCCGCACCGTTTCAGAAATCCGCCAGCGCGTCCACCAGCTTGCCCGGGCCGAAGCGGAACGGATCGGTGGCCGGCAGGCCCATCCGGTCTTCGACTCCGGCGACATGGGCCGCCGCCTCGGCCTCGCTCATATGCTGGGTATTGACCGATATGCCCACCACACGCGCTTGCGGATTCACGACCCGGGCGATCGGCTCGACCAGATCGCGCAGCGCCTCGAGGCTGGGCGGGGCGTAGTCCGGCAGGCCGCGCATATGGGCGCGGGTCGGCTCGTCGGCGAGGATCAGCGCATCGGGCGCTCCGCCATGAATCAGCGCCATGGTCACCCCCGAGTAAGAGGCGTGAAACAGGCTGCCCTGCCCCTCGATCAGATCCCAGTGATCGGCGTCGTTATCCGGCGTCAGCCATTCCACCGCCCCGGCCATGAAATCGGCCACCACCGCATCGAGCGGCACCCCGCCGCCGGTGATGAGGATGCCGGTCTGGCCGGTGGCGCGGAAGGTCGCCTTCATGCCGCGTGCGCGCATCTCGCGCTCCATGGCCAGCGCCGTGTACATCTTGCCCACCGAGCAATCGGTGCCCACGGCGAGACAGCGCCTGCCCGTGCGCTTCCTGCCGGTGGCGATCGGATAATCCACCTCCGGCACCCGCACGTCATGCAGCGCGCGCCCCGTCGCTTCGGCCACCGCCACCAGATCGGGTTCCTCCCTCAGCAGGTTGTGCAACCCCGAAGCCAGGTCGAATCCCTCTTCGAGTGCTGCCACCAGCACCTTTTTCCACTCCGGCGAGATCACCCCGCCCCGGTTGGCCACGCCGACCACCAGCGTCTTCGCCCCCGCCGCCCGCGCTTCGGCAAGATCCATGTCCGCAAGCCCCAGATCGGCACCGCAGCCCTGCATCCGGTACTGCCCCACGGCGTTTTCCGGGCGCCAGTCCTTGATCCCCTGCGCCACCTTGGCGGCCAGCTGGTCGGGCGCATCGCCCAGAAACAGCAGATACGGCGTCCTGATCATGTTTCTCTCCCTTGCCATGTGGAAAATATGCCGGGGCACATCGGAAAATACCTCGCAAGAAACATCGCCATATGAGGAAAGTTTCGAAGAAACTCCCGAAAAACCGAATTTCGCGCAAGTTTGTCCCGATCCTGGGCAATTACCGGATACGATTCCACCCCCTCCAGCTGCAAGCATATACCACCGCATACAATTCCGCTTGCGAAGGCTGCCGCAATAATCTATCCGAAACCAGACCACATGCGAAACATCATTACCGGAGAAGCCCATGTCCTTTCGCACCCAGCCCCCGGCGCCCGCCCGTCCCAACCGCTGCCAGCTGTTCGGCCCCGGCTCGCGCCCGGAACTGTTCGAGAAAATGGCCGCCTCCGAGGCCGACGTGATCAATCTCGACCTCGAAGACAGCGTCGGACCCGACGACAAGGAAACCGCCCGCCGGAACGTGATCGCCGCCAGCCACGACGTGGGCTGGGGCAACAAATACCTCTCTGTGCGCATCAACGGACTCGACGGCCCGCACTGGTACCGCGACGTGGTGGACCTGCTGGAAAAGGGCTCCGAGCGGATCGACCAGATCATGATCCCCAAGGCCGGCAATGCCGCCGACATCTACGCGGTCGATGCGCTTGTCAGTTCCATCGAAGCCGCCACCGGGCGCAAGAAGCGCCTCTCCTTCGAGGTCATCATCGAGACCGCCGCCGGCATCGCCCATGCCGAGGAAATCGCTGCCGCCTCCCCCCGCCTGCAGGCGATGAGCCTCGGCGCGGCCGATTTCGCCGCTTCGATGGGGATGCAGACCACCGGCATCGGCGGCACCCAGGAAAACTACTACATGTACCACGAGGGGCAGAAATACTGGTCCGACCCTTGGCACTGGGTGCAGGCGAAGATCGTCGCCGTCTGCCGCACCCACGGAGTGCTGCCGGTGGACGGGCCGTTTGGCGACTTTTCCGACGACGAGGGCTTCCTCGCCCAGGCGCGCCGCTCGGCGACGCTGGGCATGGTCGGCAAATGGGCGATCCACCCCAAACAGGTGGCGCTGGCCAATTCGGTCTTCACCCCATCCGAGGAAGCGGTGGCCGAAGCGCGCGAAATCATCGCCGCCATGGAGGCCGCCAAGGCCGCGGGCCAGGGGGCGACCACCTACAAGGGCAAGCTGATCGACATCGCCAGCATCAAGCAGGCCGAGGTGATCGTAAAGCAGGCGGAAATGATCGCCCGAAAATAGGACAACCGGCGGGGCGAGGGGGCTCCGCCCCCGCCCCTTTCATCTTTCGCCAAATACTCCCGCCGGAGGCACGATTTTTCGCAGAAAAATCGCCCCGGCCGCGAGCGGGTCGCCGAGTCTCCGGCCGCGCTTCAGCGATAATCGCGCAGCGAGAGCATCCCGTATGCGCACAGGCGCGAACAATCCGAGGCGTCGCGCCCGGCCAGATCCAGCCGCAGGTTCATCGCCACGCCACGCCCCTCGAAGCGGTAGTCGTCGCATTCGTAATCGTTCGGATATTCGCCGCTGTCATCGCCGAAGTCGATCGCCTGACAGCTGGTCGCCGCCTGCGCTTCGTCCTCGTTCCACAGATAGATGTCGCCGGAGCGATACAGCGCCGCGCAGTCGCTGGCATCGCGCGCCATGCTCTCCCAGGAAAGGACCCCGGCCATGCCCGGTCCGCTGAAGCGGCGGTCATCGCATTCGCCGTCGCGGCTGACCGGGCTGCCGTCATCGCCGAAACGGATGCCGTCGATGACGATCTCGGTCATGGCCGGCGGCACCGAAACACCTCCGCCGCGCACCCGGTCGCTCTTGCCCACCCCGCCCTCGCTGAAGCCGCCGGCCGGGGGCGGGCTCATCGGCACCGGGGCGGGCATTTCAGCGGTGGTGGCCGGCGGTGTGGCGGGTGGCGCGGACGGTGCCGGAGACGTCACCGGGCCGCTGTCAGAGGCATCAGAGGCACCGGCCACCGGCTCCCCCACCAGGCGCAGAAGCCCTGCCTCGTAGCCGGCCCGGCAGTCGCTGGCATCCCGGCCGATATCCATATCCATCAGGATCCGGTCCATCCCCGGTCCGGTGAAGCGCTTGTCATCGCATTCTCCGTTGAGAGCCCAGGGGCTGGAATCATCTCCGAAATCTATCTCTTGTGCCGTGGCGGGCAGGGCGAGGCAAAACAGGACAAGACCGGGCAGAAACAGGCGCATGGGAAATCTCCTTTTGAATACGGATATGTCAGTAGCGCAGTATTTCCGGTATCCAGCAATTTTTCAATGCCTGTGCCGACCGGCCCGGTCAGGGGCGGCGCATTCGGCCAGCGGCCGGTGGAGCCTCTCGTGCATCCTCCGGATCCTGCCGGGCGCTTTCTCTGCCAGTTCCCTCTGCCGGTCCCTTATGCGGGGAGCGCCTCTGTGGCCCCCCGCCAGCCTCCCGTCAGGCACTTCCGGGTGGCTTTTCGGGGCTTTCGTGGCGTTCAGGCCTTGGGTGCCGGCTTGGCGCCACTCTTGGCGGGGCTGCCGTTGAGCGGGTCTTCCTGGCGCTGCACGGTGCCCTCGAAATGGGCGCCGCTTTCGATGGCGATGGTCTTGTGGATGATGTCGCCCTCGACCCGGGCGGTGGCGGTCAGGCGTACCTTGAGGCCGCGGACCCGACCAATGACCCGGCCGTTGACCACGATGTCGTCGGCGACGATTTCGCCCTTGACGGTGGCGCCTTCGCCGACGGTCAGGGTATGGGCGCGGATATCGCCTTCGACGGTGCCTTCGACCATGATGTCGCCGGTGGATTTCAGGTTGCCCTTGATCACCAGATCGTTCGACAGGGCCGATGCGGGCGGCTTTACCTTCGGCGCAGAGGAGGCCGAGGACGCAGGTGGCGGCGGTGTTGAGCCGGATTTCGCCGATGTTTCGCCCGCGGGCTTTGCGTCGCTTTCGCCGGCTTGTTTCGGACCGGGTTCATTGATTCTGCTTTTAGAGAACATTTTTTCCTGCCTTGATGTATGTCATCGCGTTGATTGCATTGCCATTCACACGGATCTCATAGTGAAGGTGAGACCCGGTAGAGCGTCCAGAGTTCCCCATATCACCAATTCGCTGTCCGCGCGAGACCCTTTGTCCTTCGGTAACTTTAATGGCGGAGAGATGCGCATAATAAGTGACGATGCCGAATTCATGTTGAATTTTGATCAAACGGCCATAGCCCTGTGAGCGGCCCG
>JALTZY010000029.1:0-380 GCA_027045905.1 Paracoccaceae bacterium | reverse complement strand
GCATAGACGGGGGTGCCGATCGGGGCGGCCATGTCGGTGCCTTTGTGCATCCGCCCCCAGCGCATGCCGAAACCGGACGTATAGCGGAACGAGTCCTTCACCGGCATGGCAAAGGGCATCTTCTCGGCCGCCAGCCGGTAAAGGTTCATACGGTCAATCTGGCTGAGAATGGCATTGGCGCGGACGGCGTCGGGATCCGGCTGGCCGTTCATCGTTGACACGATCAGCGGCATGGTCGGCCCGCCCTGACCGGAATAGCCCCGGCGGATCTGATCCAGGATGCTTTCCACAGACATGCCCGAGGCCCGGAACATTTTGTCCAGCGGATCCAGTGAAATCGTTACCGCGTCTTCCAGTTGCTGGAATATCTGGTCATTACG
>JALTZY010000028.1 GCA_027045905.1 Paracoccaceae bacterium | reverse complement strand
GTCACGGAGGCTCCTGTGATAGTTTAGCGTTAAACTATTTTGCGACGGGTCACATGGCCCAGCATAGCAAAATCCCCGCAAGCTGCAAACAATGCTTGCATGTGTCGCAAAAGCTGGCACTTTCGGCCTGACAAGGAGGCGCCATGGCCGAGAAAAAAGCCGAGACCAGAGCCGAGACCAGAGCCGAAATCTGCCTCTCGACCGCCGATCTGCGCCGCGATCTCGCCTTTTTCGGCGAGACTCTGAAGATGCGCATGGAGATGATCTATCCGGCCGACAATCCGCGCATCGCGGTCTTTGCCGGCCACGGGCTGCGCGTGCGGCTGGATCAGGACAGCGACGCGCCGCCGGGTCATATCCGCATCCGCACCGAAGCGCCGGGGCAGTACGGCGGCGCCGGGCAGCTGATCGCTCCCGGCGGCACCCGGGTGGAGATCGCCGAACTCGATCCGCCGCTGGCGATCCCGGAGGTGGTGCATGCCTTTGTCGTGCGCCGGCTCGCGGACCAGGCGCCCTGGGTGATCGGGCGCGCGGGGATGCAGTATCGCGACCTGGTGCCCGACCGCCTGGGGGGCGCGATGATCGCGAGCCACATCCGCATCGCCGAGGCCGGGCCGGTGCCGGACATGGTGCATTTTCACAAGGTCGGCTTCCAGCTGATCTTCTGCCTCCATGGCTGGGTGGATGTGGTCTATGAGGACCAGGGCGACCCGATCCGCCTGACCCGGGGCGCCTGCTTTATCCAGCCGCCCGGGATCCGCCACCGGGTGCTCTGTTCGGGCGACGATCTGGAGGTGCTGGAGATCGGCGTGCCGGCCGAGCACATCACCGAGATCGACCACGAGATGGCGCTGCCCAACGGCCGGGGCGACCCCGCGCGCGAATGGCAGGGCCAGCGCTTCGTGCACAACACGCCCGAGGGTGCCCGCTACGCGCCCTTCCGCCTGCCCGGCTTCGAGGCGCGCGATACCACCATTGCCGACAATACCGGCAACCGGGCCGGGGTGATGGTGTTTCGCCCCGATGGCAGCGGCGCCTATGACTGGGCCGAGCATGATGCCGATATCCACTTCGCCTTCGTCATGGCCGGCGAGGTGCTGCTGGAGGGCGAGGGCAAGGCGCCGTTTCGCCTCGCGCGCGGCGATGCCTTCGTCACCCCGCCGGGGTTGCGCACGCGGCTGAGCGAAGCCAGCGCCGACCTGGAGGTGATCGAGGTGACCCTGCCGGGCAGATTCGCCACCCGGATCGGCTGAAAACGCCCCGCGCCCCTTGCGCCTGCCCCGCTTCCCTGCGAATTTGCGCCAGGTCAGACGGGGGAAGCACGGGGGAGCCATGTCATTACTCGAGGCAGCCAGGCGCGCGCGCGAAAATGCCCACGCGCCCTATTCGGGCTTCCGGGTCGGGGCGGCGATTCGCAGCGCCTCGGGCAGCATCCATGCGGGTTGCAACGTGGAAAACGCCGCCTATCCCGAGGGCACCTGCGCCGAGGCCGGGGCGATTGCGGCGATGGTGGCCGCCGGCGAGCGCGAGATTGCCGAGATCCTGGTGATCGCCGATGCCCCCGCGCCGGTCACCCCCTGCGGCGGCTGCCGCCAGAAGATCGCCGAATTCGCGCCCCCGGGCACCCCGGTCATCATGCGCAACATGGCGGGCGAGGAGCGGGTGGCGCCGATCGAGGAGCTGCTGCCCCATGCCTTTGCCGCCGCGCATATGGAGGGCGCCTCATGAGCCGGGCCTTTCTGATCGTGATGGACAGCGTCGGCATTGGCGGCGCGCCCGATGCGGCGCGCTTCTTCAATGGCACGCATCCCGATACCGGCGCCAACACGCTGGGCCATATCGGCCGCGCCTGCGCGGAGGGCGATGCCGAGGAAGGCCGCTCGGGGCCGCTCGCCATCCCCAACCTCACCGCGCTGGGCTTCTGGGCCGCCGAGGCGCTGGCCAATGGCCGGCCCTATCACGGCCCCGCGCCGACGGGCGCCTGGGGGGCGGCTACCGAGGTTTCCAATGGCAAGGACACCCCCTCGGGCCACTGGGAGATCGCCGGCGTGCCGGTGCCGTTTGACTGGACCTGTTTCCCTGATACGGTCCCGGCCTTCCCGGACGATCTCAGCCGGGCGATTGCCGAGGCCGCCGGCACCGAGGGCATCCTTGGCAACAAGCACGCTTCGGGCACGCAGATCATCGCCGATCTGGGCGCCGAGCATCTCAAGACCGGCTGGCCGATCGTCTATACCTCCGCCGACAGCGTGGTGCAGATCGCCGCCCATGAGGAAGGCTTCGGCCTCGAGCGCCTGCTGGCGCTTTGCGAATCGGTAGCACCCATGGTGCACGAAATGCGCGTAGGCCGGGTCATCGCGCGGCCCTTCGTGGGCACGCCCGAGGAAGGCTTCACCCGCACCGTCAACCGGCGCGACTACGCCCTCGCCCCCCCTTCGCCGACCCTGTGCGACTGGGCATATGATGCCGGGCGCGCCGTCCATGCGGTGGGCAAGATCGGCGACATCTTCGCCCATCGCGGCATTACCGATACCCGCAAGGGCACCGATGCGGAGCTGATGGAGCATCTCAAGGATCTCATGGACACCGCCGGGGAGGGCAGTCTGACATTCGCCAATTTCGTCGAGTTCGACACCCGCTTCGGCCACCGGCGCGATGTGGCAGGCTATGCCCGCGCGCTCGAGTGGTTCGACAGCCATGTGCCCGACCTGCTCGCGCGCGCGGGCGCGGGCGATCTGGTGCTGTTTACCGCCGATCATGGAAACGACCCCACCTGGCCCGGCACCGACCACACCCGCGAGCGCGTGGCGGTGATGGCTCACGGGCTGGGGGCGCGCGCGCTTGGCCTGATGGGCTTTGCCGATATCGGTGCCACGGTGGCCGACCATCTCGGCCTCTCCGAGCGCGGCGCCGGGAGGAGCCTGCTATGAGCCTCGCCCGCCTGCCCAAGGTAGAGCTTCATCTGCACCTCGAAGGGGCGGCGCCGCCGGCTTTCATCCGCCAGTTGGCCGGCGAGAAGGGCTTGGACATTTCCCACATTTTCACCCCTCAAGGGGGGTATGAATACCGCGATTTCCTGCACTTTCTCGACATTTACGAGGCGGCGACCTCGGTCCTGCAAGGCCCCGAGGACTTCGCCCGCCTGGTCGGGGCGGTGCTGGCCGAAAGCGCTTCCTGCGGGGTGATCTACACCGAGGCCTTCCTCAGCCCCGATTTCTGCGGCGGGCGCGATCTGGGCGCCTGGCTCGAATATGTGGCGGCCATGCGTGAAGCGGCCGAGGCGGCCGAGGCGCGCCATGGCATCACCCTGCGCGGGGTGATCACGGCGATCCGCCATTTCGGCCCCGAAAAGGCGCGCGAGACCGCCCTTTGCGCGCAGGAAAGCGCGGGCGATTTCATCGCCGGATTCGGCATTGCCGGGGATGAGAATGCGGGCGAACTCGTGGATTTCGCCTATGCTTTCGACATGGCGCGCGAGGCCGGGCTGGGGCTCACGGCCCATGCGGGCGAGTGGCGCGGCCCCGAAGAGGTGCGCGCCGCGCTCGAGCATCTGCGTGTGAGCCGCATTGGCCACGGGGTGCGCGCGGCCGAGGACCCGGCGCTCGTCGCCCGGCTCGCCGAGATCGGCACGGTGCTCGAGGTCTGCCCCGGCTCCAACGTCACCCTCGGCCTTTATGACAGCCTCGCCGCGCACCCGGTCTCCGCCCTGCGCGAAGCCGGGGTAAAGGTGACGATCTCGACCGACGACCCGCCCTTCTTTCACACCGACATGGTGCGCGAATACGCGGCCCTCGCCGAGGCCTTCGGCTGGCAGGAAGCCGATTTCGCCGCCCTCAACCGCACCGCCGCCCGGGCCGCCTTCTGCGATGAAGCGACCCGGGCGCGGATCGAGAAAAAGCTGGAGAAAGCCCATGTATGACCACCTGACCGTCGTGAAGCACCCGCTGGTGCAGCACAAGCTCACCCTGATGCGCGACAAGAGCACCTCGACCGCCGTCTTTCGCCAGCTTCTGCGCGAGATCAGCCAGCTGCTCGCCTACGAGATCACCCGCGAACTGCCGATGACCACCAGGCGCATCGAAACCCCGCTGACGGCGATGGACGCGCCGGTGCTCGCGGGCAAGAAGCTCGCGCTGGTGTCGATCCTGCGCGCGGGCAACGGGCTTCTCGACGGGGTGCTGGAGCTCATTCCCTCGGCGCGGGTGGGCTTTGTCGGCCTTTACCGCGACGAGGAGACTCTGAAGCCGGTGCAGTATTACTTCAAGGTGCCCGAAGGGCTCGAAGACCGGCTCGTGATCACCGTCGATCCGATGCTGGCCACCGGCAATTCCTCGGCCGCGGCGATCGACCTGCTGAAGGGCGCCGGGGCGAAGAACATCCGCTTCCTCTGCCTGCTGGCCGCGCCCGAGGGGGTGGCGCGGATGCAGGAAGCGCATCCGGACGTGCCCATCGTCACTGCGGCGCTGGACGAGCGGCTCAATGAGGTGGGCTATATCGTGCCGGGGCTGGGGGATGCCGGCGACCGGATGTTCGGCACCAAGTGAGCTTGCGGCGGGGGGGGATTTTCTGCGAAAAATCGGGCGCGCGGGCGGGTAATGGCAGGCAAGTGCCCGGCGGGCTTTACTAAATCTCGTGTATGAGTCAATCTGTCCTCACAAAACGTGTGGGGGCACGACATGAATCTGCTGACCAGGGCTGCTGCCGTAGCATTGAGTTTTTCTTTTTTTGCAACGGGGGCGCTGGCGCTCAGCCTGCGCGAGGGAGCGCAACCGGCGGAAGTGCCGCCGTCAAGTTACACCTCCAGCACCTATGTGGACAGCCGCGGCTGCATCTATATCCGCGCAGGTTACGGCGGGGCGGTGACCTGGGTGCCGCAGGTGACCCGCGACCGCAAGGTGGTCTGCGGGGCCAGGCCGAGCCTTGCCGGGGCCGCGGCGACACCGGCTCCCGAATCATCTCCGCGGCAGGCCCCGGCACCGAGTGTCGCCAGCGCTCCGGCGACTCCCGCGCGTGAGCCCGCGCCGGCGCGGGCGCCGGCGCCCGCCCCGACGGCCCCGCAGAGCACCGAGATCGCCCGCACCGTGATCCTCACCTGCCCCGAAGGCGGCGCCGACAGGCAGGTGCGCGCCGACGGCATCCGCCTGCCGCTGCGCTGCGAGGCCGGCCAGAGCGGCAGGATCTCCTATATCGTGCGCCATGCCAATGGCGAGCGTACCCGGGTCATCGTCAAGCCCGCCTCTCCGGCCACCACCATTGCCGAGGCCCCGCCCCCCGCGCCGGCGCCCGCGCCGGCGCCTGCCGCTGCCGGCAGCGCCTGCCCGGAGCGTACCGGCGTCAGCGCGGCCCATACCAATGCCACCGGGGTACGCTGCGGCCCCCAGACCACACCCGCCGTCCCGACGGGGGCGGCCGTGGCGGCGCGCGTCAGCGCTTCCCCGCCGGCCGCTACCGCCCCGACCGCGCCCGCCCGTGCCGTGGCGCCGCCGCCAGGCTACCGTACCGCCTGGGAAGACGACCGGCTGAACCCGAACCGGGGCCCGCGCGGCCAGGAGAACGGCAGCCGGATGGACCTGATCTGGTCGCACACCACGCCGCGGCGCCTGTATGACGCCCATACCGGGCGCGATGTTACCAGCCTGTTCCCCCGCCTTCGCTACCCGGACCTGCCAACCGGGGCGCAGATCCGCCAGGCCCTCCTGAGCGCCTCCGGTACCGCTTCCTCGGCCACGGTAACGAGCAGTTCCGCCGCTCCGACCGTGCGCCCGTCCGAGCCTGCCGGCACCTCGCCCTCCGCCGCTGCCGCCTCCTACCGCTTCGTGCAGGTGGCGATGTTCGCCGTGCCGGCCAATGCCCGCAACACGGTGCGAAAATTGCAGCAGATGGGCCTGCCGGTAAGAATTGGCAAGCTGACGCGCAACGGAAGACAGCTGCAGATCGTCGCCGCCGGCCCCTTCAGCCGCCAGAGCGAACTGACCGCCGCCCTGGCCAGGGTGCGCGCGGCCGGATTCTCCGATGCCTATCCGCGCAACTGACAGCTGACCCGGCCGCCGGGGCATGGCAGCGCCCCGCCTCTTCCTCTTGCTGCAAATACCCCCGCCGGAGGCGCGATTTTTCCGCGAAAAATCGCTCCGCCCGCCCGGCCCGGCGAACCGCTCTATTCGGCGCAAATCCCCTGCAGGGATACCCAGTCGCCATCGCTGATCGGCAGCCGGGTGGCGGAGAGCGGTACCGGGTCGGCCTCGATCAGCGCCAGCCTGCTTTCCTGCCTGCCATCCAGCGCATGGGCATAGGGGCTTGCAGACAGGCCGGCAGCCTCGAAACGCGCCAGCAGGGCCTCCGCGGGCAGGGGCGCGGGCGTGGCGAGCAGGGCTGCTTCGCCATAGCGCGCCAGCACCGCGTCATCCATCTCGCCGGTGGTCAGCAGCTTCAGCGTGGCAAACAGCCCGGCGCTTTCGAGCAGCGCCAGAAGCGGGTCGCGGTGGCGGGCCCGTTCGTCTTCGGCCAGGATGAAGCCGGCGGCGACAAGCGGATCGTCGTGCGTTTCGATCACCGAACGCGCCAGCAGCACCAGCCGCCCGGGCAGGTGCAGGGCCGGGCGTGGCAGGTCGGTGAGGATCTGCAGACGCGGCGTCTCTGCGCCCAGCAGGTTGCGCCCCAGGCGCTCCAGCGCCGCCACGCCCAGCGGCTCGCGGCAGGGGCGCCCGGCCAGCCGCCGGACACTGATCGCCGTCCGTTCGCCCAGTTCCGCCCGGATTGCCTCCGGCACCACCTTCGCCGTATAGGAGACCAGCGCGCCGGGCAGCCAGAACACTCCCCCGGCGGCCAGCAGCGCAAACAGCCCGCCCCCCAGCACATGGCGCAGCCGGCCCCGGTGCGGACGGCGCCTTTCGATCGCCGCCCGCAGCTTTTCCAGCGCGTCGATCAGGGCGTCGTCCTCGATTTCCAGCTCTTCGCTGCTGTCGGCGCCGGGGGTGAAGAGGGCAGGGCGCTTTCCCGGATT